>JAGMCJ010000262.1 GCA_023129265.1 Thermoplasmata archaeon
ACGACGGAGCACTGGCTCACAGTGACCTCCCCCCACGGAACCACGTCTGGTGAGGGCTGGTATGTCGCTAATACGACCGCGTATGCCGGACTCGACATCGACATCTACACCGTTGGCGACACAAGATATCTCTTCGCACAGTGGACCGGAGACGGTTCCGGAACAGACTACTCACAATCGAACCCGATAGTGATGACCGGACCAAAGACAGTCACCGCAGAGTGGACGACGCAGTACGAGATGACCATAGCGACGAACCCAGCTGGCCTCGAGATAATCGTGGACCTGAGCACGTACACCGCGCCTCAGAGCTTCTGGTGGGATGACGGATCCACGTATGACATCGGTGTAAGCAGCCCACAACCAGGCGAAACTGGAGTCCAGTACGTCTATGCATCCTGGAGTGATGGTGGTGCGCAAACTCACGATATTCAGGCTGACATGCCGAAGACGCTGACGGCCAGCTATACGACGCAGTACTACCTCACTGTGATCTCCACCCTCGGAAATCCTCAGGGTGAGGGTTGGTGGGACAGCGGAGTCACGGCGACATTCTCCGTGACATCACCGGTACCTCCGGGAGCCACCGACACAAGGTATGTATTCAGCGCATGGACTGGCGATTCTACCGCTACGACACCGATTGCAACGACTAACATGGACGAACCAAAGACAGTCACCGCAACGTGGACGACGGAGCACTGGCTCACAGTGATCTCCACTTACGGAGATCCTCAGGGCGAGAATTGGTACACAAGCGGAGACACGGCGACATTCTCAGTCACATCGCCGGTCACATCGGGCGACGTTGAGTACGAGTTCACTGGCTGGTCCGGTGACTCCACCGAGTCCAGCAAGAGCGCGACGATCGTCATGAGCGGCCCGATGACGGTAGAAGCGGAGTGGCGGGAGGTCAGCTTCCTCGAGAAGTCCTGGTGGATCTTCCCCATCATCATAATCATCATCATAGTCGCGATATTGGCGCTGTGGATGATGAAGAGGAAGAAGCCGGAAGAAGAGGAACTGCCCCCGCCTGAGGAGATGGAGATACCGCCAGAAGAGGAGGAGGTCTAGCCTTTTAGAAGGGTGCCGCAAGGCACCCATCTTTCCCTATTTTTCATTCGACCTGAATTTCCTGAGCTTTACCCTGCTTGACGAGGATTCCTGCCACTTTCCTAGGCAGGCTGGCGATGTCTTCCTTCTTCAGATCGAAGTTCCCCTCCACGCCCGCGAAGGGCGGAATGTCCTCGAGTATCCTGATGACGACGTTCCGTGACGGTGCGGAGACCTCCTTCCTCGGTGTCTCGTGCACGGGTTCGGGCTTGCTCGTGCCGTAGATCCCAGCCCTGGCGCTCGTGATGAGCTCCACCATCGCCTCGACCATGGCCACCTCGGGTCTCGTCAGCGGCCCCATGTCAACGCTCGCCCCGCTCGCTCTGGACGCCGCCAGATTGGCCATCTTCCGCGAGCGCAGGCGGAAAACCTGGTCCCGCTTCCTGCAGGCCTTCCGGTACTCGTCCCTCAAGAGCGTCGTTGTCTTGGACTCCCCGCCCTTCTCCCGCTGCTCCTTCAACCTCGACTCAAGGTCATCCAGGTACGAGTTCAGCTTCTCGAAAAAATCAGGTTCGAGCGGAGTCAGAAATCTTTTGGAGCTCTCCTCGCGATATATGCGGGTGATGCTCCGAAAAGATATCTCCTCATCCATCAGCTGCGTAATGCTTCGCCTGATATTTTATCCTTCGCGGATAGGCTTAATACGTCATCGTGGATTCCGTTCTGGATGATGGAGGACGCTCTGATAGCCCATGCGAAAGCCGTGTCCATCCGCCTGGAGGTCCTTCCCCGATCCAAGAAGTCTGACATCCTGGGATACGACGAGTGGCGGAAGAGGATCAGGGTGTCCTTGAGGGAGGAACCTCGCGGCGGGGCCGCGAACAGGGAGGTCCTGCGCCTGATCAGCGAGCTCTTTGAGGTGGACCGGGACAGCGTCAAGATCACCGAGGGGCTCCGCTCGAGGAGGAAGACTGTCACTATCGCAGGCATCGGTGTGGAGGACGCGCTCAGGACTCTTAGGCGGGGACTGCAATGAGAGAGGACCAGGCAGAGGAGCTCCTCGTAGTAATCGCGCGGCTGAGGGAAGAGGGCGGCAGATATCCGGTCATAGTCGAAGGCAGGAAGGACGAGAGGGCACTGAGGGCGATGGGGCTCTCCGGGACCGTCCTCAGGCTCGACACCGGGAGCTCCATATTCAACTTCTGTGAACGCCTGAGAGGCGAGCATGACCGGGTCATCATTCTGACGGACTGGGACAGGAGGGGGGGCAGGCTCGCGAGAGCGCTCCGCGAGGGTCTCATGGCAAACGGGATATCGTACGACGATGAGCTCAGAAAGCAGATAGCCTTCCTCGTGAGGAAGGAGGTCAAGGATGTCGAGGGTCTGCCGAAACTGCTGTCAAAACTGCCTGGCATACCCTGAGAACGTCAAATGGGACGAAATGATTATATAGAACCCTTCCCACTTAGATAATGAGAAACGACACTAGATTGGTCGAGTTCACAATCATCTATTCATCCAACATCCAAGGTCTGGACACACCAGGGAGGGTATGTGATTCGGACAGCGATTTCTCTAATGTCGTCTTTCTCAGAAGGTGTAAGAATGAACTTAGACCCGACAACAACAAAGTACCTAATACAGGCGAAAATGGAAGCAGATGGAATAGTGGAAAAGCCTGACGTCGTCGGTGCAATCTTTGGCCAAACTGAGGGTCTTCTTGGTGATGAGCTCGATCTGCGGGACTTGCAGAAGGGCGGAAGAATCGGCAGGATTGAGGTTGAGGTTTCATCGAAGCGAGGAAGGTCGGAGGGAACAGTCTCCATTCCGTCCAGCCTCGATCAAGTGGAGACCGCCATACTGGCGTCATCACTGGAGACCATAGACAGGGTCGGACCCTGCAAGGCCAGGATAGCTGTCCAGAAGGTCACGGACGTCCGACTGACGAAGAGGCAGAAGATCGTGGAAAGGGCGAAGGAAATCCTTGTCAAGCTGGTCGAGGAGTCCAAGTCCACCGGTCTCGACCTCACCAAGAGCGTGAGGTCCGCCGTGCAGGTGGAGGAAATCATAACCTACGGACCGGAGAGGCTTCCCGCGGGACCGAACGTTCCGGACTCCGACGCTGTCGTAGTGGTCGAGGGCAGGTCCGACGTGCTCAATCTCCTCAAGAGCGGTGTCAAGAACGCCATCGCGGCAGAGGGGACGAACATACCCAAGACGATCCAGGATCTCTCGAAGGAGC
>JAGMCJ010000263.1 GCA_023129265.1 Thermoplasmata archaeon
AGGCAGTTTGCCGCGTCTCAAGCCACATGATTCGCATTGGAGAGTGTACTTCCCTCCCGCTCCAGGAACCTTGACCATGGTTTTCTTACCGCACTTCGGGCAAAGGAATCTCTCTGTCATCTACTCGGTTACGGACTGGAACCACCCTATGAAAGCTTGGCGTTGCGGTTCATGCAGTGAAGAGCGTTATCGGGCGAGCCATTCATCACCAACGGCATGGTTTTCGATGCGGTCAGGGATAGCTGAACTCTGAATGCGAGACACAGGGTTTTTAGGTGACGAACCCTTCCCCTTCCCACAGAAAGAATGGGCGCGCTCGCAGGCAACGATATGCTGTCCTCGCCTGGCAGAGGGCGAGTATCCTTGATGGGAGAGTATACGATGGACGTCAACAAGCGTGTCAGTTTGAATATAAACATCCGTGGGCTTGAGGAATCAGCAACCTTGGCATTCAACGAGAAGTCGAAGGAGCTCTCGCGTAAGGGTGTCAAGGTCTACAATCTCTCACTTGGGCAATCGCCCTTTCCCGTGCCCGACCCCGTCGTCGAGGCCCTCCGAGTGCACGCTCACGAGAAGAGCTACCTTCCGGTCAGGGGTCTGCCGGCCTTGCGGACTGAAGTGGCGAGGTTCCACAGGCGTAAGGACAATGTCGAGGTCCGCTCTACTCGCGTCCTGATAGGCCCGGGTTCGAAGGAACTGATGTTCCTCCTTCAGCTCGTCTTTTATGGAGAGCTCGTCGTCCCAACGCCCTCCTGGGTCTCCTATGTCCCTCAGGCTCAGATCCTCGGCAAGAAGATACGCCTCATCTCCACTTCCTATGAGGACAGGTGGCATATGACACCCGAGCGCCTCGCAGAGCTGTGTGAGAGCGAGCACGATGTCTACAGGCCCCGCATCCTTGTTCTTAACTATCCTGGTAATCCTGACGGCCTCAGCTACACGACGGACGAGCTCAAGAGAATCGCAAAGATTGCAAGGAAATACGAGTTCATCCTCTTGTCGGATGAGATCTACGGTGAGCTGGATCACAAGGGGCAGCACGTATCCGTTGCCCGCTTCTATCCCGAGGGAACAATCATAAGCTCTGGTCTTTCGAAATGGTGTGGCGCCGGTGGCTGGCGGCTGGGCACATTCACCTTTCCGCGAGACTTGAGCTGGTTGCTGGACGCGATGGCCGTCGCGGCGAGCCAGACATATACTTCTGTGAGCACGCCAATTCAGCACGCAGCCGTGCGCGCGTTCCGCGGCGGGATGAGAATCGAGAGGTATCTGTGGCATGTGAGACGGACATTGTCCGCTCTCGGCACGCGATGCGCCGAGATGCTGTCCGAAACAGGGATACGCGTGCATCCTCCCACTGGCGCTTTCTACCTCTTCGTAGACTTCTCCCCACTTGCCAAGAACCTCGCCAAAAGAGGGATAGGGGACGGTCCCACGCTTTGCGAAAAGCTCCTCAAGGACACTGGTGTAGTCATCCTGCCAGGTGCCTCCTTCGAGAGGCCAAGGAAGGAACTCACTGCCAGACTTGCGTACGTGAACTTCGACGGGGCGAAGGCCCTGTCCGCAAGTGAGACCGTTCCACTGGACAGAGAACTCCCGCCAGACTTCCTAGAGACGTGGTGCTCTGACACGCTGGAAGGAGTGACAAGAATCGCTCAATGGGCGTCTCGCGGGGAATGACGAAGAATCAGCTTTCCATCTCTGCGAAGTGGTGCATCTCATCAGAGGCACCGAGGTCCTCCAACCATAGGGCGTCCTCTACTCTCGGCGCGGAGAAGAACCTGCCCATGTCCTCCGGGTCCCTCGCCTGGTGGTATTTGAGGTAGATGGAATCCTCATCCAATCCCAGGATCTCCACCTTGCCCGAGGTGTGAGACATCACATATCTGGCCCGCTTGGCGAGACCGCTCATGGTCTTCTTGCCCTCCTCGAACATGCCGTAGCCCTCTTCCATCGGCACGGAGAAGCATCTGTTGCCCCTGGTCGGCCGGCACTGGAAGAGGTAGTAGGGTGTGACGCCAGAATGGCTAAGCCGATTGAAGAGCTCGGAGATGACGTCGGGGTCGTCATTCACACCTCGTATTAGAGGTGTCTGGTTGGCCAGAAGGACGCCCGAGTCCTGTAGCAGGGCGATCGCTCTCACCGCCTGAGGTGTCAGCTCCCTCGGGTGGTTGAACTGGGTCATGATGTAGATCCTTCTCTGGGGATTGCTGTGCTCACTGAGCACCCTGAGCAACATCGGGTCCCGGATTATTCTGTATGGATTGTGAGCGGGCATCTTCGTTCCGATTCGAAGCATCTTCACGTGGGGTATGCGGCGGAAGCTCGCGAGTATGCGCTCCAGTCGCTTGGTGCTCAGGATCAGCGGATCGCCGCCCGAGAGCAGCACATTATCGATTTCATCATGCTGACCGATGTACTCGAGACCCTCGGAGATGTCCAGACTCGCCTCCTTTCTTGAGGCGGCGAAGAGCCTCTTTCTAAAGCAGAAGCGGCAGATGCCGCCACACACCTTGCTGACGAGGAATAACGCCGTCGGTGAGTACTTGTGTTGCACCCCCTTGGCGACGTAGTTGCTCTTCTCGTTGCTCGGGTCGAGGGTTCCCCCGTTGTCGAGTTCGTCCAAGCAGGGGATCACGATTCTCTTGATGGGATCGTTCGGATCATCCCAGTCTATCAGGCTGAGGTAATAGTCGTTGGACCGGAAGGGGTAGATTCTTGCCACTGGCTCGAGCTCGTCCCTTTCATCCTCTGAGAGTTCAGGGATATCCTCCAGTGACTTGAAGTATCGAACTCTATCTCTTTCAGCAGTGCGTATGTCTTCAACCTCCCCTCTTCCGCCTGTCAGGCGGACTTCTGAACTGTTGATTGCGGAGCAACCTTCTCCTAGTGTCAATAACAAGTTCACTCGTGTTGCGAGGTCCTCGCATTCACGAGACATCCTTTTCAACGGGATGCTGATATAAATGTCTTGCCCCTGATGAAAGGGGGGTTCTCACTTCTTTCTGCAACATGGCACAACGGACAAGAATCCGTCGTGAGGTCCTGAAATGGCGTCCTTGATAATGAATAACGACATTCAACGAGTGTGGCCTTTCCGCAAGAAGGATTATAAATACAGAAGCTACTTCAGAGACAACGTTGGGGAGGAGAACATGAAGAGAACGAACCTAGTCGTTGCAGTACTTGTATTCGTAAGCGTCCTGTTTGTTGGTTTGAGCTTCCTACCCGAAGCGAGGGCAACGACTCGCTACGTAGGCGGAACGGATTCTGGCAACTACACAACGATACAAGGAGCAATAGACGATGCGAATCCTGGGGACACCATCTATGTCTACAGTGGAACATACTATGAGCATGTGGTTGTAAGCAAATCTTTGATACTGGTTGGGGAAGATAGAAGCACTACCGTTATAGACGGTGAAGAAAAGAGTTGGCCCAGCGGGCACGTTGTTGAAGTAACGGCTGAAAAGGTCAGTATTTCTGGCTTCACCATCCAAAACATCTCGAATTGGAGTCCGTCTGGAGAACCTGTCGTAGGGCCAAGTAGCATACTCCTAAATTCTGTGAGTGGTTGTAACATAACTGATAACGCTCTAATCGACATTCATTGGTTGGGCCTTGCACTATACAACTCGTCTGGCAACATTCTGTCCAATAACATCATAGCACGCCCGCATAACGGTGGTAGTGGCATATATTTAGATGGATCGTCAGACAACATGGTGAGGGATAATATGATAACGAACGCGAGTCACGGTATATCGTTGCACAGGTCCTCTAACGGGAACACTATCACCAACAATAGTATATCTCTTGCCGAAGGCTTCTCCATAGTGATATATTCGTCCGACAATATTGTCACCGAGAACATCATAACCAACGGCTATCGTGGCATTTGGCTTCGTGTTTGTTCAACTGACAACACGATCTACCATAACAGCTTCATCAACAACACATTTCAAGCAGACATAGAGCCACATTTGTTCAATAATACGTGGGACAATGGATATCCTTCTGGAGGCAATTACTGGAATAACTATATCGGTGTTGACGTTAAGAGTGGGCCCAATCAAGACGAGCCGGGAAGCGATGGAATAGGAGCCACACCATACGTAATCGATGCGGACAATCGGGACCGTTATCCGCTAATGAAACCCGAGCTAAGCCAGGTTGGCGTTAAGGTTGGCGACTGGATAGAATATGATTACACAGTTACTGGTGAGACTTATGGAACACTGTACCCAACATGGGAGAAGCTGGAATTCATAGGGGCTGAAGGAACTGTGCGCATAACTACGCACTTGTCTGATGGAACAGAGCGAGATCAAACAAAGACTGTGAATGTTATGGCTTACATTCACACTTTAGGGCCTTTCCAACGATTTGTTATCCCCGCTAACTGCACAACTGGAGATTCTATTTACAAAAGTGAATATGTCAACATAACAATAGATGGCGAGACCACAAGAACTTACGCTGGAGCAAGCAGAACAGTGGTTTACGCAAGTTTCTTATCCTATCGTGCACAATTCACACACTACTGGGATAAACAGACCGGAATAATGGTGGAAGCATCCATGACTGTGCCCGAAATGACTGTAACTGCCAAGGCAACAGAGACAAACATGTGGGGGGCTCCCTCGCCTACCTTGTGGATGCAGTGGTGGCTCTGGGCAATAGTAGCCGTAGGAATCGTGGCCTTGGCTGGAGCCGTCTACTTCTTAAGGAAGAGAAAGCCACCAATAGCTCCTCCACTTCCTCCAGAAGGCTCTCTATAGAACATCAATTTGCTTGCAGTTGCCATAGCCATCAGGATTCAATTGAATAGTACGGACAAAAAGTGCTAGGATTTTATAACGTCTAGCCACAATAGGTCCGGATGATGAATGGAGAAAGCTGAAGCGAGACTGCAGAAACACGGTACACAATGTAGGACTGATTGTCTGTCTCAGAACCAAAGCTGAGGTGTGGATAAAGCCCGGCTACCACCCAGGGGATTTCATCCACGACTACAAGGAAGCGGACGAATACGTCAGAGGACTTCTAGACGGTTGATTCTTGGGCATTATGCTGACTCCCCTGGTTAAGTCTCTTCCATCGCGATTTCATCTTCGTTCTCAGGCTCAGATTCCTGCTCACAAACGTTGGTTCTGCCAATACTGTCAGAAGTATGGGTGAGCTTCTTGCGACTTCCCCACGGACAAAAAGCGACCAGGAACGTCGTCTTCTCATGGGCTTTTGCGACAAGAAGGACAAGAACATCGGGAGACTGGACCATGTGCAGTCAAAATCCTTTCATATCTCCCCATTCATTCCAGCTTCATTCCAGCTTCTTGAGCGTGACATGGAATTCGCCCTTACCCGTGTCAGGGAATCCAAAGAAAACGGTGAAGCTTTGATCTGTCGATGTGCCGTAGATGTGCGAGTAGACCGTCGTATTGTATGGTGCAATTCCAGGATATTTCTGCTGGATTTCGGGGTCGGCTCCAATTTTTGCGAGCTGAGTAAGCTCGTTTGCTAGCCCGTAGATGCTATTTGCACTAGTCTTATGTCCACTTCCCTTGTTCCAATAGCCATCATACTGTAGCACCCCGGCCCATGCAAGTTCACTCGGCATTTCCAAGCATTCTATTGTCAGATTCCATCGTTCGTCCGCACCAGTTCTGAACGCTATGTAGCCCACTTCTGGATACTTTCCACTAATAGTGAAGTCCAGCTCCTTTTGCTCTGCTGACTCTTCCTGTCCTGGGAAAAGAAATAGTACGCTAACTGATATGACAACAGCAACAACAATCGCTATTCCGATCCATAGGATGCTTTTTCTCAGTTTACCCACCCTCCGGGTCTGTCCTGGTCTTACCTCTTCAATCTCTGGCTCTGACACATGCCTCCCTCCGGCTTATTTCCAGATTAGGTTAGCGTCTGTTGCGATATAACCATTTGCCAGAACCCTTTCATACCTCTGGATTCATTCTATTCTTGATGCTGGGACAACACAACCGCAATGACGGTAATCGGATACAAGCCGATACCCCTATGGTTCTCATCTGCGCGGGGTTCGCGTGCGCCTCGCATGGCTTCGCCGTCCAAGGCCCTCATGTGAAGGTGATAGTCAACCGAGTTCGCGAGCCGAACGGTATCCCAAGAGAAATCCACCGCTGAAAAGCGATCCTTCAGACTCACGATTCCCGCTAGCAGGCCTTTTTCAGTCTGTTGCTGTTGAAAGAAATGTCGCAGAACATAGGGGAGCACGACGTTCTAGACCAGGAAACACACAAACGTATGAACGCTTGGAGATTACTCAGTCAGAGAAGGCCGCTCAGACCTGCCAAAGCTCCTTCCACCTCTGATTCTGGTCCAACGATAGCCGAAGTGCAGGGTTGCCATTAGCCCGGATGCAACCAGACCAGTGAGGAGAAGACCAGCTACCGTATCAGGGGGGTGCCCGGGAGAAGCGAGTGGGACAGAGACAATACCCTGCCCATCCAAATCGACTCTGACCAACAGTGGGAACTCCACATAGTCTCCCTGGGGGTGAACCCAGGAGCCCTGCAGGTCATACTTCCATCCGAGAAGTCCTGGGTTTCTCGACCATGACCGTCCGGTGAAATCTGTGATGCCTGGCTCTATCGCGATGCCGTTCCTACCAGCCAGAGAATAGAGAAGCAGGAGCATCCCCGGCTCGTAGTCAACGGCAATCTCATGGGATTCGACAGCGGGAGTGAGTCCTGTCAACGAGAATGCTTTCAATGGCTTGTCGCTGTCTGGTTCAATCATGCCGAAAGAGGGCACCAAGACCGATACGCTGTCTCCCCACGCAGAGACTAGTGGCATGAACCCGGCAAACTCCGCAACGTCACCAAGTCTGACCTTGTACTCCAAATCGCCTTGTGTTGATACGCTTGCCACATATCGTCCCCCAAGAGACGGATCCAATTGCCAACCTTCCCCACGCCTCCACACGTCATATCTCCAGTGGAAACCTACGATTACCCTGGCCTCCGTCAGGAACATGTTCTGGGTCGCGAACAAATCCAAGTCCCCCTCCACGTGAGGATCGGATGGAACAGGAATCAGGTCTTCATGAAGATTCCAAATCGTGGTGTTTCCTGAGTCTGCATCGACTCGAAACAGCCAGCTCGTCTTCTTCTCCGTTCCGTTGGATATCACCCTGCTCATCGCAGATATCCAGAAGGCGCCGGTTTCCTCTTCGTACTGACGAATCCAGAGGTCCACTTCGTCTTCCGAATCGGAC
>JAGMCJ010000264.1 GCA_023129265.1 Thermoplasmata archaeon
TCGAATCCCAACCCTCGCACTCCTTTTGGACGCACTCCAGTGGGCCCGCCAGATTGCCTCGTATTTGCTCACGTTTATATATCCCAGCAGCATAGGTTCGAAAGGACCATGGCCACACCGTCCAGAGTGGTCAAAGACGACTAGGAGATGAGTGCGATGAGGGACAAGAAAGCGGACCTCGCCGGCCCCGGCATCGGAGACTACGACGAGCTGGAGAAGATCCTGCCGCAGGACTACAGTCCACTGCTGACGCCGAGGGAGGCGCAGAAGGCCGTCTTCGCGATGAAGAGCTACATCGAGGACGGTCTGTGCAAGGAGCTCAACCTGATGATGGTCTCGGTCCCGCTCATCGTGGACGTCGAGAGCGGTGTGAACGACTACTTGGACCGTGACGGCTCGCGGGCCCCGATACAGTTCCACATCTCCAACGACTATGACAAGAACCCGATTGATGCTCAGATCGTACAAGCGGCGACGAAATGGAAGCGCGTCGCGCTGAAGCAGTTCGACATGCAGGTCGGCGAGGGCATCTGCACGGACATGCGCGCGGTGCGGAAGGACTACTTCCTCGACCATGACCACAGCGCGTACGTGGACCAGTGGGACTGGGAGACGGTGATTTCGGAGGAGCACCGGAACCTGGCATTCCTGACGGACATCGTGGAGAAGATCTGGAAGGTCCTCAAGGGCGCTGAGACGCACGTCCAGGAGATGTTCCCCCAGCTGGTGACGGACAAGTATCCCAGTCTGCCCGAGAAGCTCGAGTTCCTGCACGCCGAGGAGATTCTGGAGAGATATCCGGACCTCCCGCGAAAGCAGCGCGAGACGGCGATCCTGCAGGAATATCCCGCCGTGTTCATCTACGGCATCGGCTGGCCGCTCGAGGACGGCTATCCGCACGAGATGAGGGCCGCGGACTACGACGACTGGGTCACGGAGACCGTGTCCAAGGACGGCAAACCCATGCACGGCCTGAACGGCGACATACTCGTCTGGAACCCTGTGACAAAGCGGAGACATGAGCTGACGTCCATGGGCATCCGCGTGAACCCGGAGACGCTCAGGCAGCAGCTGGAGATGTCCGGACAGCTGGACTTCTTGGAACTGCCGTACCATCAGGGGATACTCAGCGGGGAACTCCCGCTCAGCGTTGGCGGCGGGATCGGACAGTCCCGCACGTACATGCTTCTGCTCAAGATGGCGCACCTGGGAGAGGTGAGCGTCACCGTCTGGCCGAAGATACTGAAGGAGATGTGCGCAAAGAAGCAGATTTTCGTTCTTGAATGATAGTCCGATTGGCATCCGAGCGACTGTTTCATTAAGCCCAATGCCATTTCGGTGTCTGACCCGATAAGCAACACGCGACGGGCATATGTTCACGGGGATCGCGCATGAACGTCAGGGTGGCCATAGGGACCGCTGTACGCCTCGGTCTGAGGAAGGGCAAGTCATCCAAACCGACAACCGCCCATCTTCTGACGCCGGGGAAATGCACCTTTGACTGCGCCTACTGCACGAAAGCAAGGTCCAGCGTCTCGAATCCCGATTTTATGTGCAGGATTACGTGGCCCGCCTTTCCCGAGCCGCTCGTGTGGGACGCGCTCGAGGAGACGTCATCGGCCTTCACGAGGATATGCATCCAGGTCGTCAACAGGCCGGGCTGCTTCGAAACTGCGAAGAGGTGGGTCCGAGAGGTCAAGAGCCGGAGCAGTCTGCCTGTGAGCGTGGAGGTTCGTGTGGACGAGCAGAGCCATGTGGCAAATCTTCTGCGGGAGGGCGCCGATTGTGTCGGCCTGCCCCTCGATGTCGCGTCCGAGAGACTGCATCCGGCCCTGAGGGGCGGCCAGCTAGACAAGGCCCTGGAGCTGATACTGTCATCCGCGGATACCTTTCCGGGAAGGATAAGCACGCACATAATCGCGGGTCTGGGAGAGACCGACAAGGAGATAATCGATGTCTCCCGGAGGATGCTGGAGAAGAACATGCCGCTCGCCCTATTCGCTTTCACGCCGTGCAGGGGGACCAAACTGGAGAACAGGGACCCGCCGAGCCTCAGGCGTTTCAGGAGGATCCAGTTGGCGACCCATCTCATCGCCGAAGACGCTGGCAACAGGTTCGAGTACAATCGGGCGGGAGGACTGACACTGCCCTCCTTTGGGGAGGAGGACCTCATCGGCATCATGAGCAAGGCCCTTCTCACGCGGGGATGCGAGGG
>JAGMCJ010000265.1 GCA_023129265.1 Thermoplasmata archaeon
CACTGACTAATTTTGTCCCACAGCCGAGGCGGACACGCGTTCCCCAGAGCCTCCGACACATGATTCTGCTTGTCTGCGCAGTCGAAGCGCAGTCGCGCGAGAAGATCATGAGCGGACTGGACACCTGCCTCATCCTACCGTTTTATGTACGTGCTATTATTCCGTATACCGAAAAACGATAACCTTTTATAATGGGCATCGGATTCATGGATGTTGCGGCTTCATGGGAGGTTCAAGTCTTTACCGAGGAAGCCGCAAATATGAAGAGGGGTCCAGTCGATGCCTCGCGTGATGAGAACCCGACCAACAAGTATGCAATCCCTGGGGGAGTCGCCAACGACTCCCTTGATCGCGCTCTCGAAAACACCCGCTTTTTTGCACATCGAAGGTCTTGGACCTTCCCATTTCGATGGGGGCGAATCGAGTTCGGGCGCCTTTACCCTCCAATCTGTGTGTTTGATCCCCGCCCTGACTGGCGATTGCATTCCCAGGATGGTCGACTAGATCTCACCCAATCTGGACCCCTCGGATTTTTGTTCCCTTACGGATGTGTCTTGCAAACGTTTATTTCTCGCGAGAGTTTAACCTCGCACGATGACGGCCCGCCTGGGGATTATCACGGGTTCTGAGATGGAGATTTCCCGGATACTCGAAGGGACCAGGGAGGAAAGGGTCGGCACGCCCTTTGGCGATCCTTCTTCAGCCGTTCAGATAGGTCTGATCGAGGGGAAGGAGATTGCTTTTCTGTATCGACACGGAGGAGAACACAGGTATCCCCCGCATCGAGTGAACCACCGCGCAAACATACAGGCCCTCTCCGACGTGGGCGTCACGAACGTCGTCGGAGCCTCCTCGGTCGGCAGCCTGAGGGCGGACATTCGGCCTACGGACTTCGTCATCCCTTCAGACTTCGTGAGCTTCTGGAACATCCCCACATTCCACGATGACGAAGTCGTCCACGTCACGCCCCTTCTCGATCGAGGACTCAGGACGAAGCTCGTGGACTGCATAACCGATCTGGGCTACACCGTCCACGACGGTGGGGTTTATGTCCAAACGACGGGGCCCAGGCTTGAGACCAGGGCTGAGATCCGCATTTTCAAGGAGTTCGGAGACCTCGTGGGCATGACGATGCCGTCCGAGGCCACTCTGGCGGTGGAGAAGGACATCACCTACGCGAGCATATGTTGCGTTGACAATTACTGCCATGGCATAGCGGACGAGGACCTCTCCTACGACGTCATCCTTGAGCATCAGAGGAGAAACGCCGAGAGGCTGTTCAACATCATCGCGAGGGTCATCGAGGTGCTTGCTTGAGCATTCTCATCGAGGACGTCCTTCTCGATGGAGAGCGCAAGAACATACGCGTGGAAGGGAACAGAATCGCCTCTATCGATTCGAAAGAGGGTGCGGACACGGTAATCGACGGGAAGGGAAAGGCTGCCATCCCTGGGCTGATTAACACTCACACACATGCGGCCATGAGCCTTTTTCGAGGTTACGCCGATGATATGCTTCTGCAGGACTGGCTGAGCAGCAGGATCTTGCCTCTTGAGCGGAACCTGAAGCCTGAGCACATATACTGGGGAACCAAGCTCGCGTGCCTAGAAATGATTAAGTCTGGCACGACGTGCTTCAACGACATGTACTTCTTCATGGAGGAAACCGCTAAGGCTGCTGAGGAGATGGGCATCAGGGCCGTCCTGAGCGAAGGGTTCGTGGACCTGTTAAATCCCGATGTGGGAAAGGAGAGGTTCCAGAGCTCCATTTCTCTCGTTGAGTCGATTCGGTCGATGAAGAATGACAGGATCGTCCCTGCCCTTGGGCCTCACGCGATATACACGGTGTCCCCGGAGAGCCTTCAGATGGTCTCCGAATACGCGGAGAAGGAGAACCTTCTGGTCCATTTCCATCTGTCTGAGACGGAGGATGAGGTGAGCGCGTGCGTTGAGCTGCACGGCAAGAGGCCAGTTTTGTTCCTTGAGGAGATCGGATTCCTGAACCCAAATCTGGTGGCCGCCCACTCCGTCTGGCTGAACAAGGAGGAAATCGGCCTCCTCAAGAAGCATGATGTCAAGATATCTCACAACCCGGTTTCGAATATGAAGCTCGCGGTTGGGAAAGCCATACCGTACACGGAGATGAAGGAAGCGGGACTTCTCGTCTCGCTGGGGACCGACGGTTGCGCGTCAAACAACGCGCTGGACATGCTCGAGACCATAAAGTTCGCCGCACTGTATCAGAAGGCGTACACAGGTGACCCGACCGTCCTTCCTGCCAATGAGGCGGTTGCCATGGCGACAGAGAATGGTGCCAGAGCACTTGGCATCGACGCAGGGAAGATAGCCCCCGGCAAGCTGGCGGACATTGTCCTGATTGATTTGACGGCCCCACAGCTTCACCCTGGCCACAACCTGGTGTCGGACTTGGCGTACGCTGTGAACGGGTCGTGTGTTGACACCGTGATATGCGATGGAAGGATACTGATGCAGGACAGGAAGGTCGAGGGAGAAGATGAGATCCTCGAAAGGGCCAATGAGGCGGCCCTAGATTTGGTCGGGAAGGTGTAGGAAGCGATCGCATGTTGGAGAAGCTGAAGGAATCCATGGATGGGTGCCCTGTCGTGAAGTTCGGTGACTATGAGTACTTCGTTCATCCCATAACGGACGGCATTCCGCTCGGGGACCCCGAGGTCCTGGAGGAGGTGACGGAGGCCATGATCAGTGTGGCGAATCTCGATTGTGACAAAATAGTCACCGCTGAATCGATGGGCTTTCCCCTGGCAACATCGCTCTCTCTGGCCACTGGCATACCCTACGTCTTCATCAGGAAGAGGGAGTATGGACTTCCCGGCGAGACGTCGGTGAAGCAGGTCACTGGATACTCAGGCTCGGATATGTTCATCAACTCCATAGGCGAAGGTGACAGGGTCGTCTTCGTCGACGACGTGCTTAGCACGGGCGGAACCCTCAGGGCAATCGTCCAGGCGTTGAGAACGCTCAAGGCTGTTCTCGTCGACATCGTAATCGTGTTCAACAAGAACGAAAACAAGGCGGAACTCGAGAAGGAGTTGGATATGAGAATCCACACGCTTCTCGATGTCCGTGTAAGGGACGGAAAGACTGAGTATAACCAGGGCTAGGATTCTCCTTTGGAAATGCTTTTCTGTGAAATCGCCAACTCGCGAGGAGCTTTATCAGTCCTGATAATCAGTGCGAAATCCACTTAATAGCGTGGCTCAATTCTTTGGAGTAGGCTGGGTCCTTATGGTATACGAGACAGAAGTATTCGCCATGAGGGACGTGATATCCCAAATGATGAAGACCTCGCAGAACAGGCTTCTAGTGAACACTGACAGGGTCTATTTGGGAAAGACAAACCTCATCGCGCTTGAGTCCCTTCTCGAGGAAAGAGGGCCCAGAGGTATTTTCATAGCCATCAACCGGCCCTACCACTACATGGCCCACCTGTTGAGGATCCATAAGGTCGACTACGAGGAGATGCTCTTCATAGACGCCGTCTCCCAGATATCCGGGGAGAGGAAGATGGAGTGGAAGCAAACCACCTTCTTGGACAGTCCCTTCCAGGTCGCCAAGTTATTCGAAGACCTGAAACTACTCGGCAAGACCACGGACGGCTCCACAGCCATCATCAAGATCATCGAGGGCGACTTCGTTGTGATAGACGATGTCTCGGCGATCTTCCACTACAATGAGCTGGGAACCGGCAAGGCCTTCCTGAAGAAGTTCCTCGATGCTGTCGCATCCAATCCGAAGTCATTCACCGCGTTCGCTGTTGACCGGGAGACCCAGAGGGATCTCTACGAGTTCCTGGCCGACAACGCCGACAGGATGGTGGACATGGGTAACGCAGCCTTCATGGAAGTCCCCAAGGAGCTCGAGGAAGAGCCCGCCCCCATGGCAAGACCGTCAGAGGGCAAAGGAGGGATGATTCATGAATGACACAATCATAAGGTGTTCCAGTGGGACCCCAGGTCTGGACGAGATGATCTCTGGGGGTTTTCCCTTTCCCTCGGTTCTCTTGGTCGCTGGGAGTGCTGGAACGGGAAAGACGACGTTCGCACAGAAGTTCCTCTTTGAGGGTGCCAAGAACGGAGAGCAGTGCATATTCTTCACGACGCTCAGCGAGCCCACCCAGTGGATGCTGAGGTTCGCCTCCCAGTTCGAGTTCGTCGATCCCGTGCACTTCGGCAAGGGCATAGTCTATGTCGACATTGGTCACGAAATAAGGGAGAAGGGCTCCCACGAAATCCTCGACATCCTGGATGAGAAGATCGCTGAGGTCATGCCGCAGAGGATAGTCATCGACCCGATCACCATCGTCTGCGACTTCATCGAGGACAACTATAGGACATTCTTGTTCGATCTGGTCACCAGGCTGAAGAACTGGGATTCCGTGACTGTCCTAACGGGCGAGGTTGCTCCCGGTGAGCTTTATCCGCCGGAGATTGCCCACGCCGTGGACGGGATAATCCTGCTCATGTACTCGCACGAAGGCGACGAGAGACGCAAGTACATCGAGGTCCTCAAGATGAGGGGAACGAATCACGTCTCAGGAAAGCAGTCAATAGACATCACGACCGAGGAAGGCATTGTCGTTCTCAAATCGAAGTTCTAATATACGCGGAGACCGGGCCAGAGGGACGTTATCAGCCGTGATAATGGGAAAACAAGATGCTTATACTCCGCGCCTGCTGGTTTGGAGAGCTAACACATAACGATGACCCCTCCTCCGAGGAAAGACGGAGGCCCCATGTTCTTGGGTCCTTTGCTTTCCTCACCCCCTCTTTTTTTTTGTCGTGCATTGGGTGAGGACGGGCTAGGTAGCTACTCGGGGTCCTTCTTCCTCGTGTCCTTGAAGATGATGACGTTGAGGCTTATGACCTCT
>JAGMCJ010000266.1 GCA_023129265.1 Thermoplasmata archaeon
ACTGGCTGGGTACTGGTTCCCTGTCAGGAAGTATGGCCACCAGAAGATGGGATTGAGCATCCACCCGCTCGAGTGGATCCGCTTCCAGAGTCCGACACCATCCACATAGGCGAGTAGAGTCATGAGTGCGAACGCAACCGGAAGAGCTGCCCAGAAAGCCCACCCTCTCGGAATCCTGCGTGCGATCCAAGACCTTACTCTCGACCTCATGGGCGCGTCTTCGGAATCCTCATCTGTCCCATCAAGTGGATCCCCGCCGCCATTCCTCTGCGCTTGATTTCTCACGATTCCTCAATTGAACCGGTCTTTATTGGAACTGCCGAATTCGTTCGGCCAGAAGCGAACGATTTGACATGGATTAAATACCCCCTTCTCCATGATTTCCGCGTGGGAAGAAGGATAGTGCTCGACGCCGAGAGCTTCAGGGCCCTCTCCTCTGAGACGAGGGTCCAACTGCTCAAGCATCTCGACGAGGACAGGCTGACCCTGACCAATCTTGCGAAGAAGATGGATCTTGCGAAGGCAACCGTCTCGTCTCATCTTGAGAGCTTGGAGAATGCTGGGCTCATAAGGAGAATCGATGAAGGCAGGAAGTGGATATACTACTCTCTGACTGGAAAGGGGAAGGCCGTACTTCATCCAGAATCTGAGAAGGTCGGCGTCATCCTTGCGCTTTCAGTTGGACTCTCACTCATTGGGTTGGCATCCCTTCTCATATGGGTTGTTGGAGAGGCACACGGAGACTGGGCGTATGTGGGGCAGGGCTCCGACGGAGGTCCTGCTATATCGCTTCTCTTGGGGGTCGGGGCACTCCTCGCGGGCTTCATTTCGTATGTCATTCTCGTCATCACTGTGAAACGCTCGCAGAGGACAATAGTCATTCACTGATGAGCGGGCTGAACCACCAAATCGTCTCTTCTCACACCCTACTGAATCCAGATTTGTCCCGAGGATTTGTCCTTTCTATCGTCGAAAAGCGGGCTTGTTAGAATCGTTATGTCGGATGTTCCAGATGTGTAACTAGACGCGCATTTATATGGGGAATCTGCGGAGAACGAATCATGAGCAGGCCGGAAATACCCGGAAACCCCGAGAAACCTGCATTCTCTACCCGAGATGGAAAGGGCAGGCTAGGAGCTACCCCATGCAGTCCCAGAAGCATCCCCGAAGGATGTCTATGGTATGTGTATGGTAGGTCTATGGCAGGTCTAGGGGAACCTAGGGCCGAGCCTAGGGCAACCTTAGGAGAAGCTAGGGTGGACCTTAGGGATTCCCTAGGATTTCCCTATGATTTGTCCGAAGAGCATCTCCAGTCGCAGGTGCTGAGCGGGACCGGGAAAATCGCCTGCCGTAGGAGAAAAGAAAATGAAAACAGACAGAAACGTAATAGTGCGCTATGCAAGTGGAATGCTGGGCGGCCAGGTTGTCGCTAAGAATTGGAAGGGAAGGCCGTACCTAGCGAACAGGCCCAGCTTCCCCGAGGACAGGGAATTCTCGGAGGCCCAACTGACGCAACAGGAGAGGTTCCACGACGCCTCGGCGTACTCCGTTGGGCTAATCCGCCGCGACGCGGTCCCTGAGAAGTACGAGCATGAGGCGAAGAAGGCCCGCCTCACGGCCTACAACATCGGCATCAGGGACTTCCTTCATGCACCCAAGATTCGGGAAATAGACGAGAGCAACTACACCGGGAAGCCAGGCGAGGAGATAGTCATCCGCGCCGTGGATGACACCGAAGTGATTGCCGTGCACGTTGGGCTAAGGAAAGACGGAGAGATCATAGAAGAGGGTGATGCCATCATGGACGAGTTCAATGCTCATCTTTGGCGGTATGTCACGCAGACCGAGAACGAGGTCCCAGGCACGACGATTGAAACCCTCGCCACGGACAGACCGGGGAACGTTACCGCGGCAAAAGTGGAGCTTCTCTGAGCCGGTCGCCGATGGTGAATCAGTCGGTAGACGAGCGACGAAACAAAGCCGAGAAGGTCACAAGGGTTCACCAGAGACCTCTGCTCAACTTCACCCGCTTCCTCAGCTGAAGTGCCACAATCACAAAGACCCCAGTCGAGGCCACGAGACAGGGAGCACAGAGAATCCATCCTCCCAACCATAACCCCATAATGAGAAAGAAGGTTGAGCCTACGATTCCCAGATAGGCCATCGGCAATCCGAACGCAAGGAGGAGGTCATCGAGGGCCTTCTCGACTAGTTCGCCTTTCTTGTAGATGAGGAGGAGACCGGAGAGGACTGTGCCATACCAGCTGTTGTGTTCCATCAAAAAACCCTATCGCAGTCTTCCCCACGCTGTTGCGCTCTCCCTCGGGATGCGGTGCTCCTCTCTGGGCATTGGTTGGCAACGATAGATAGCCCTACCGAACCTTTCGCCGCTGAAGAGCGGACGCCCCCATCCATCGTGTCAGATCATAAGGTCGAAGAAGACACGAAATCCCTCATCCAGCCCGCAAGCCTCTCGTAGGCCTCCAACCCTTTGGGAGTGATTCTCACCCTCTCCTTTCCGTCCTGGGAATGCTCCAGTTCCACGAGCCCTTTTCTCAGCATCCAACGCAGGTACTTGACGAACAGGTCATAGTTCAGTCGCACCCCTCTCTGCAGGTGCGTCTTCAGCGTGGCATCGCCCTCCCGCCAAAGCCGTTCCAGGAATCTGCAGACTACATACGGGTCTGGTTTTTCCATTCGGTTTGGCTCCATCGAACACCTCACAGCTTTCCTAGGTAGTCCTGCATGCTCTCTGATAGCCCGTCCATCCTCTCCTCCCAGAGCCTCTTGTCCCTCTCGAAATCAGAGATTACCTTCGCTCTCCAGCGTACGGCTCTGTACAGTCCTGCAAAGAGGAAGAGTGTTCCTAGGACCACAAGGAACAATGCGAGTGGCCAAGGCAAGTCTGGGCCTAGCAGTCCGATACCTTGGAAGATTATGGCTCCCCAGAACCAAAGGAATATCTCAGTCCCAGCAACCGGGTGATTCCAGAGCTTCAGTTTCTTTAGGCGGGCGAGCCACGTGCGGGACATCCCGCTCACTCTCATCACCAAGTCGAATGTGCTCTCCTCCTCCGGTTGCCTTCCCGTTAACTCCATCTCTCGCCTCGTGGCTAGGAGCGACTTCCAATCGTCCAGCTCCGCAGTCCTCTCCCTTCCCTTCCTGGTGGAGAAGTAGAGTCCTGGAGCGAGAACGAGCAGAGCGACCGCCGTCGCTAGGATTATCGAATGAATGAAGGGATATCCATAGTAGAGATGAGGAACGAAGAAAAGGAGGCTCCATAGACTGAGGACTCCGAGGCCTACCAGCGCCTCTATCGACCAAATCGCCAGAAGTTCTTGCTCCCTCGTTTCATTGACGAGCCTCTTTCCCTCCGCAATCGCCTGAAGGAGCGTTTCCCTGATGCTTTCGCGACTGGGTCTCGTTTCCTCGAGTATGAGGGGAATCAGATTGCGGATGAACTCCCGCGAAAACGCTCTTCCCGAGAAGTGGATGTAGAGTGCTACGATGATGCTCGCCCACCCGAAATATGGCGCAAAGATGAGAATGAAAATCAATGCCCAGCCCAGCTCAGTGGTGTCCATTTCGCACAGGACCTTCGTGCCACCCTCGATACTCTTGAAGTGGATCTTCACTTTGACCAAGGAGTCCTTCCTGACGCTCAATACGCCAGGCTTTGCTTCGGAACACGAGAACCCCCGTAACTGGATCTCCTTCGAGAGGGAAAGACGTAGCTTGGCGGGAGAGACTGGATA
>JAGMCJ010000267.1 GCA_023129265.1 Thermoplasmata archaeon
TTTCCTGAGTCTGCATCGACTCGAAACAGCCAGCTCGTCTTCTTCTCCGTTCCGTTGGATATCACCCTGCTCATCGCAGATATCCAGAAGGCGCCGGTTTCCTCTTCGTACTGACGAATCCAGAGGTCCACTTCGTCTTCCGAATCGGACTTCGTAAGGTTCATTTCGAAGATGCTCGTGTTGGTGATTGGGTTACCCTCAGAGTCAAAGAGGAAGGCTTCCAGAACCGATCTAGAATAGTCGGGATTGTCCTCGTTCTCCAGCTTGAGAAGGAGCAAGGAGTCTCCGTTCCACAAGACACCAGCCAACCACTCGTGGGAACCTGACAGGTCTAGGTCGACGGACCAAATCACATCGCCTTGGTAGTCGAGCCAGTCGAGTTGTCGATAGATAATCGTGACGCTGTCTCTCGAAAGCGAGTAGACCTCCCTGATGATTGTGGCAGTCTCGCCATCAATGATGCCAGCAATTGAACTTGAACCCGGTGGAACTCCAATGCCTATTCCTATGTTGTCCGCTCCCCACGTATACAGGCTGTCTGAGAGGAGAACTACCCATGTGTCGCCGATCCTCTCGAAGTCGAGAACGTCACCTCTCCCGGGCCCCCAGGGAACTCGTTCAGTGGATGATACTCTTCTATCAGCGTCCAGTCTGGTTACGTACATCCTCGGCTCACCCACGGGTCTGCAATCCATGAAGGGGCTGTCCCGACTGCATAGCGTTTCGCTCCACAAGATGTCCAATCCTCCATCTTCAGCGACACGTGCAAAGGTGGCATAGGTGTAGCGGTCATGTGGGCGGATGATGCCTCCCGAGACGATTCCCGCCAGCGTGGACGAAACTATCAGAGCAGCCACCAGACTCAGAATCGCGGCGGGGAACAGATGATCGACCACTTTGGCAGGAGCCCTAAACATGCGCGCGACATATACGATGGCCCCCAATGAGAAGCACAAGAGACCCATGGACCCAATCAATCCCAGTGGAGTGAGATACTCAGGATTCTCCATCGGTGGGACCTCGAGGAACATGTTCCACACGATGATGGCTCCACCGAGGGATACACCAATCACGACGGGAACGAGGACGGTCGCCAGGATTCTTTTCTGCTTCTTGGATAGGTGTTTCGGAGCGTCTTTCAGATAGGCCTCTGCCACATCTTCTGGAGGACCCAGTATCTCCTCAATCGGGGAATAGGCTTCCATAGGCGAGAGTGCGGTCAGGTTCAAACCTCTGCTCTCCACATGTTGCTTCAACTCCTCCACAATCTCCTTCCGCCTAATGAGGTCTAAGTCGCTCAACACGCTGTCCAAGGCGAGGAAGTAGTTCCGTTTCGTTGCAGGAAGATGGCGACCACGAGCCAACCGAGGAAGCTGACCGTGAACGTATGAGACAGAATAGGCACCTCCCACTAATACAAGAACGAAGAGCGCTATTCCATAGAAAGCATATTCGGCGAATTGCAGAGGAATCCAAAGTACCAACCAACTGTCGATGATCACACACGGCGTCAGAGGAATAAGGACAACATATCGAAAGCGAGTTGCCCGAATGGGTGAGAGGACTACCAGAATGTACACGGCGATGACGAATACCCCGGACAGGAACAGAAGGACTACGCCCAGTAGGAATGTGGGATGAACCCACAAGGCACGCACCATGGATGTTAGTATGAAACCTGCCAGAATCGCCGCAGCCAAACCAAGAAGTGAGTTCATCACAGAGGCGGTTTTGATGAGCAGACTGGGGGGATGCGAACGTCTCATGTACGCCCTGGCCAGCTTCTCGGGCTCTGGCATGGCGCCAACTGCTCGCGAGACTTCCTCTGTCCCAGGGGGTTCGACCTTCCCATCAATCGCGAGCTCCATCACATCCTGTCGGATCTGAGCGATGGCCCGCCTCCTTTCGATGGGGCCGAGGCTGCGCAGCTCCTTGGCGACGGAGGATAGGAATCTATCGAGTTCCCTCATCCCTCTCACCTCGCAGCGCTCGCACAACCTGCCTCGAGGAGGCATCCAGTTCCTGCCAGAGATGCACCCCCTGTTCTATTGCCGCTTGTCCCGTATGAGTCAACTTGTAGTATCTTCTCGGAGGCCCATTGGTAGATGTGCCCCACTCGCTATCCACGAGACCTTTGGCGTGAAGGGAATGGAGGATTGGGTAAATTGTCCCCTCTTGCAGGACCAGATTGCCGCTCGTCAACTCCTTCAACTTCGAGATTATCTGATATCCGTAGCAGGCGCCTGGCTCACTCTCCACAACAAGCAGGACGAGCAGAGATAGAAGCCCAGTCCGCAACTCCCGGTCAAGCTTCCTGATGAAGTCATCAACTTCAGTCATGAATACTACCTAGGGTTTCTATGTATCATAAACTGCTATGTAGTACTTAATCATTTGTGCCCTTTCTCAGAGACAAGCATCAGAACGAGCCGGATCCGACTCGGATGGAAGGTATCCGAATGCCTGTCGAATGTCGGAGTTCATATTGAAGGGCGACATGTCAAGGCTCTGGCAAGGTAACCGCAACAAGGATTATTAGGATGGAGGCGGATTCGAATGCAGCGTTGCGGAGGTGAGCACAATCCGAGTGAATGGAATTGGAGTGTCCATCATAATCATACTTGCACTTCTTGTAGCCCTGACATCCGTTTCCACATCAGCCCAATCTGGGATATGGGGCCAGGAACTCGAAATCAGCACAGATGACTGGACAGAGCGCCAATCTGAGCCATCGATTGCGGCTAATGATGATGAACTGCATGTCGTGTGGAAAGACTCTGGAGACGGCGATTGGGACATCTACTATCGATACTTCGATGGGAGCAACTGGCAACCTGAACGAGAGATTAGCTCGGACGCCAATAACGAAGACCAGTACAACCCCTCCATAGCAGTAGAGGATCGCAAGACCTACGTTGTGTGGGAGGAAAAGGGGGAGTTCGGAGATCTGGACATCTACTATAGACACTTCGATGGGAATACTTGGCAAGATGAGCAGGAGATTAGCACAGACGACGGAGTGGAACTTCAATTTGCTCCCTCAATCGCCACAGACAATGGCGAAGTCTACGTCGCGTGGGTCGATGAGTCAGATGGGGGCTTCGATATCTTCTACAGACACTTTGACGGGAACAGCTGGCAAGACGAACAGGAAGTCAGCACAGACAGCGGAAGTGAAAGCCAAACCAGTCCGTCAATGTTCGCCGAAAACGGTGAAGTGTATCTTGTTTGGCAGGATGGTGAAGACGGTGATTATGACATCTACTACAGGTACTTTGATGGGATTGCATGGCAAGACGAGCAAGAGATTTCAACGGACAATTGGTCTGAGCGTCAGTACAATCCCTCGATTGCCGTTGATGAGGGGGAAGTCCACGTCGTTTGGTGGGATGAAGGCGACGGCGACTGGGACATCATCTATCGACATCATAATGGAACGGATTGGGGAATGGAGCAGGAAATCAGTGATGATGAAGAGACAGAGGACCAACACCTTCCATCAATCGCAGCTGCAGATTCCGAAGTTCACGTTGTGTGGATAGATGATCAAGATGAGGATGGTGACATCTACTATCGGCACTTCGATGGAAGAAGATGGCGGACTGAGCAGGAAATCAGCAGAGACAGCGGCACGGAAGGACAGGGACCGCCCATTATTGCTGTTGGAGCAGGAATCGTACACGTTGTGTGGACAGACGAAGGGGACGGGGACTACGATTTGTACTATAGAAGCAGAACGGTGGGCTACTCTGAGGAATTCGACCTGAGAATCGTCCTGTTCTTCACCATTCCCCTCTTCGCGATGGTTGCCCTCTTGGCGGTGTGGAGAGTTAGAAGAAGGAACCTGAATAGATGATGTCCCGCGCGAAGAAGACCTGCAAGTGGTTGAACAGAAGAAGGGAGCTGGGGGTAATGACCAGTTGGTCCTTCACTTGAGGAAATGTCTTCCTCCAATGAGGAGTATGACATGTTGTGATGATTCCAGGGGCCCCTGCTATCTTGCATTCGACTGAGTCATTTCTATGATCGACAGAAAGCGGACCTCGACACCAAGGGTGTCAATATCATTCTATTGATACACTTTGGCGTCCAGCACACTCACCGAGGGCTGGAGTTCGTCAGAAAAACGGATGGAGCGGAGCGCTAGCGAGGCTCCGCAGGATAAGTGGGTATCTTGTGGGTTTCTCTATGTTCACAAGCGATTGTTGGGCATAGGGAAAGCTTGAATAGGGCTCTGAAGAATGTCGAGACGCAGGGAAGCTGTGGAGGCTGAAGGTGTGAGCAATCATATAGAGAAAGCTGGCATGGGTGAGTTTCGCACAGAATATGAGCAGACTTGGCAGGACTTCAGATACAGAGCAACTGTAGAGACGACGATCCTCAGTGTCTACTTCGCGACCGCCATGGGATTGGTGTACACATTCGCTCAGCATGGAACAGGGGCAGCAGGAGACTGGATAGGTCCGGTGATTTGGGTGATTGGAGTGTCGCTATCAGCAGGTGTTCTCGTTCTACTACTCGGTGAGAGGAGACCATGGTCCGCGGACATCACCCGCTTGGAGGAACTGGACTCCCTGCTCTCTCACGAGAGAAACCGCCCAGTGCAGCTTGAGAGAATACGTTGCTATGACCGTCTTTGGACAGCAAAGGGCTATAGCATCAGCCTCGCGGGCAGCTTCGCGTGGTACCTTGGCGTCGTGATAATTACTGGGGCGACCTTCGGAGGGATATTCGGATTCTGGCTGGACGAAACGTACGGCTCTTCTACTCTGACTACAGTGGTCCTTTGTGCGATTGTGACATTCTTGCTTCTCATTGTCGTGGTCTTCATTGTCATCTACACGACGATGAAAAAATCCATGAAGAAGGCGTTCGATGAATCCGAGAAGAAGCGGAAGGATGCCGAGAAGGCGCTCCAGGGATGATACACTTCCACGTCTAGCACGCGCCTGTCGAGAGGTAGAATCTGTCAGAAGAATGGACGGAGCTGAACACAACGGAGCTCCGCTGGAGACATGGGAGTATTATAATAGGATCAAGACCTGAGCCGCTTCCAAGAGACTTGCTTCCTGAGCTTTCCCACGGAAACCAGATCGTGGGAGGGCATTCGAGAAGTTGAA
>JAGMCJ010000268.1 GCA_023129265.1 Thermoplasmata archaeon
CTTGCTGAATTCCGTTGGCGGGCCTATCTGCATGGTCCTGAGGTCCCTGAGGAGCCTCTTCTTGACCCTCGACCAGAGCGATTCGGGAACGTACGCCCGCGAGGCCGCGGAGCACTTCTGCCCCTGGTACTCGAACGCGCCGCGGATCATCGCCGTAGCGAGCTCGTCGACGTCCGCGCTCTTGTGGGCGAATATGAAATCCTTCCCGCCCGTCTCCCCGACGATGCGGGGATAGGTCCTGTACGTGTCCAGGTTCTTCGCTATCTGCTTCCACATCCAGTCGAAGGTCTCGGTGCTCCCGGTGAAGTGAAGCCCCGCGAAGTGTGGGCTGCTGAAGACGTGCCTTGAGATCCTCACTCCGGAACCTAGAAGCATCGTTATCACGCCGTCCGGGAGCCCCGCCTCGCGGAAGAGCTCGTTCACGAAGTGCGCCGTGTAGACCGCAGAAGTGGCGGGCTTCCAGACCACGACGTTCCCCATCAGCGCCGGCGAGGAGGGAAGGTTGCCCATGATGGACGTGAAGTTGAAGGGCGTGACGGCGAAGACGAGGCCCTCGAGCGGGCGGTACTCCATGCTGTTCACCGTGTCCTCCGCGCACTCGGGCTGGACCTCGTATATCCTGGACATGTAGTGGACATTGAACCTGAAGAAGTCGATGAGCTCGCACGCGGCGTCGACCTCCGCCTGGTAGACGTTCTTGGACTGGCAGAGCATCGTGGCGGCGTTCAGGGTCATCCTGTACGGACCGGAGAGCAGCTCCGCCGCCCGCAGAAAAATCGCGGCCCGGTCCTCCCAGGGCATGTCCGCCCACTTCTCCCGAGCGTTCAGCGCCGTATCGATGGCCTTCTTGACGAGCTCGTCCGTCACCTTGTGGTACGTCCCGAGAACGAGGGAATGGTCGTGCGGGCACACGCACTTGCCCACGTCACCCGTCCTGTAACGCCTCCCGCCGATGCGAATCGGGATCTCGATCTGCTTGGACTGAAGCTCTTCCAGCTTCTTCTTCAGGGCCTCTCTTTCCTCGGAACCCGGAGCGTAAGAGAGAATCGGTTCGTTGTCTGGCATCTCGACGCTTGATATCCTGTTGACCATGCGACTTCCTCCCCTTTGGACAAGCAACCCTGCGTTGACCTCAAAGCATAATCGGATAGTTGAACTTAGTGGTCGCGAGGATCGCCTGCAGGGAGACGGGCAGAGTGTCACCCGAGTCGCTGACAGACTACAGTTGATATAGAAGCGCTGACTACTTTGAATTGCGAGGGCTAGTGAATCTCGGGAACTGCAACCACGCGGTTCTGTTTTCCCCCTCCTATGAAACCACGGGTCCGTTCCCGCGACCTAGCCGTCCAACATTTTTTTTGCCGATCGTGGCGGATGAGCGCGTCCTCGCTTTCCCCGCCAAGAGAAGGTTTTTCTATCCTCCGGTCTCTTTGCCCTCGTTGAATCTGAAGAACATACTCGAGCGAATAGTCCCCACGAAGGAGGAGGAGGCCCAGCTGCGGGAAGTGGTCTCGGACCTGCTGGACTCCGCGCAACGGGTGATAGACGAGCTGGACGTAGACGCGAGACCTTTCCTCGCGGGGTCCGTCGCCAAGAACACGCATCTGAAGAGGGCGGAGATTGATATCTTCGTGGGGTTCTCGAGCAAGACGTCGCGGAAGGACCTGGAGAGATACGGCCTGAAGATAGGCGAGAGGGTCGTGAAGGGAAGGAAGATGTACGCCGAGCATCCCTACATACACGGCGTGTACCGCGGTCACGAGGTGGACATCGTCCCGTGCTACCGCCTGAAGAGCGCGGCGGGAAAGGTCACGGCCGTCGACAGGACGCCCTTCCACGCGAAGTACGTAATCGGGAAGCTGAAGAAGGGCCAGGAGAACGAGGTCAGGCTCTTCAAGCAGTTCGCCAAGGGTGTGGGGACATATGGAGCGGAGGCCAAGGTGCAGGGGCTCTCGGGATACCTCTGCGAACTCCTCGTGCTGAAGTATGGGACGTTCACGGGACTCGTGGAGAACGTATCGGAGTGGCGGGACAGTATCCACATAGAGCCGGAGGGGAAGGCGAAGAAGAGGTTCAACGAGCCTCTCGTCGTCATCGATCCCGTCGACCCAAGGAGGAACGTCGCGTCCGCCGTCTCAGCGACCCAGCTCGCGAGGTTCATTCACGCCTGCAGGGAGTATCGGAAGAACCCCTCGGAGGAGTTCTTCTTCCCGAAGGAGTTGGGAACCCGCTCAAAGGACGAGCTCTGGACCGAGATGGAGAGCAGGGGCACGCACTTCGTATGCGTTGAGACGGGAAAGCCAGACATCACGGATGATGTGCTCTACCCGCAACTGAGGAAGATGGAGAAGGTCGTCATCGAGCTGTGCGAGGACGAGGACTTCTCCGTTCTCGACTCCGAGTACGATGTGACGGACGGCAAGGTCATCCTCCTTCTCGAGCTCGAGGTCTGGAGACTCCCGCTTGCGAAGAAGCACTTCGGCCCGCCAACGACCAACGAGAACTCCTCGAGGTTCATCGCGAAGTGGTCCAGCTCGCCGCTGGCGCTGTCACACCCGTTCGTGGAAGGGAGTCGGTGGGTGGTCTTCGTCAAGAGGGGCCACGAGTCGGTGGAGGACTTGCTCGAGGGCAGAATCATGGAACTGAGCTTGGGAAAGGACATCCGCACGGAGGCGAAGAGAGGATTCAGGATCGTGGAGGGCAGGAGGATCCTCACCAAGAACAGGCTGAAGGCCATGACGGCAATGCTTGACAAGAGGTTCCCGTGGGAATACTGATAAGAACGTAGTCTACATGAACCTCAGCGTGAAGGAGAACGTGGACTTGTGTCCGGCTTCATCCCAGGCACTAATCACAACATCAGTGGTATTGGGGGGAACGGTCACGGTGAAAGAGCTCCCGTAGTAGTGCGGTTCCTCGCCTCCAATCAGCCCCACTTCCTGAGACACGCCTCTGATTTGTATCTCGACCCTGCTGATTCCGACATTGTCCACGACTTTGGCCTTGATTCTCACGTTGTCATCACCGGCAACAACGTCGAGATTCTCATGATCTCCTCGGGAGACCTTCGTCCAGTTTACAGAACTCCCGATTACCTGAACTTTGGTGATGTCGGGGCTGGCCATATCGCTGAAGGGCGGGTTCAACAGGAGCACCCAGATGGAGAGCCAGGTGAAGACGAGGACGGCCCCGTTGCCGAACCAGGTCTTCTTCTCGAATTTCTCAACGTCGACTCCGAAGTACGGATAGACGTACCTGAGGCTCAGGATGCCGACGATGACCGCCAAGAAGCCGAGAATCGATAGGTCCGCCAGCGTCAGCTGCCACGAGACGACTCCGTACGGGAGAGCGTAGAAGAAGGTGATGATTCCGACCTTGGCGTTCAGAAGCTCCTTTCTCATGTATTCCTTTTCGTCGAAGTCAGGCCTCTTGAAAACGACCTTCTCCTCGACTCTGTGTCTCTTCTTGGCCATTCTCCCCTCCTAATATCCAGTCGCTTATATACCCTTGCTCGCTTGCCAGCGCACAAGCCAACCATTAAATATCCCAGGTCGATGGAATACCCTAGTGGAGTCCATGCTGACGAGAAAAGGCGTCAAGATCCTTCTGGTGGTTGCGGTGGTCGCCCTGCTCCTCTACACGCTCGGAGTCCCCGGTGGCATAATCGCCCTTGTTGGCGTGGGCGTCTGGGCACTGACCCTCGTGGCACAGGGAGGCCACATGGAGGGGAACCCGTACAAGCGGATGCGATACACCAGCCCGCCGAGTTTCGTCACGGTCACTCAGTATCAGAAGAGGCATGGGGAAGAGCTCAAGGACCAGGCTTCCACTGAAGCCACTGTCTTCATGTTCCTTCTCGGCCTGGAGTTCATGCTCGTCGGTCTTGTGGCGCATCTGCTGCCGTGGTCGATATGGAGCGTGTTATGACGATCATCGGCGTCATCGGCGGTGGGCATGTCTCGAAGGAGATAGGCGAGCTCGCCAAGGACGTCGGAAGGAGGATCGCCGAGAGCGGGGCGGTTCTGCTCTGTGGCGGTCGGGGCGGCGTCATGGAGAAGGCGTGCAAGGGCGCTAAGGAAGCGGGCGGGCTGACGGTCGGCATCCTACCGACAACGGATCCGGACGATGCGAACCCCTACGTGGATGTGCGGATACCGACGGGCATGGGCTTTGCGAGGAACGCCATCATCGCGGTGGCCTCCGACGCGCTCATAGCCATCGGCGGGCGGTACGGGACGCTGTCGGAGATCGCGCACGCGCTGAACCTAGGCAAGAGGGTCATCGGGCTGAGAACGTGGAGTCTCGAGCAGATCGACGAGAGCGGCGAGAACTTCATCCCCGCCAAAGATGCCGAGGAGGCGGTCCGCCTCGCGGTGCGGGAAGCGACCAAGTCTAGCCGTTTGCAACCGCAGGGCTCTGGGCGCTCGACGTGACGACCTTTGTCGATATCAGCAGCGCTCCGAAGACGAAGCCGCCGAACCACCCCGCCAGCGAGCCCGTGAGGAGCCTCGCAGCATTCGTGCTCTCGTATCCCGTGAAAAGCTGAAGCCCGCCATCGAGGGCCAAGGGGACGAGGAAAAAGGCTGCGGTGATGACGAGAAACCAGAACTCGGGTATCCTTCCCTCGATGAACGACCTGGCCCTCTTGGGAAGCAGGCCGATGAGCATTCTCGAGACGGTTGGACCGGGCCTGGCGATCATTGCCATGAAGATGCCTATCGTGCCGAACAGGAAGATGCCGGTGTCACGCGAGCAGACGGGCATCTGGTTGCCGGCAACGTAGAAGGATCTGTTGGAGATCTGATGGCACTCGGCATCGCCTATGTAGTATACGATCGCATGTGGAAGCGGGAGCTCCGCCCAGCGCGCCTCGTAGTCGATGTGATTCGCCAGACCATCGAGATCGGCGACCTCGCCGGAAGGAAGGGTCGCGGGAGCAAGGAACATGGCCACCGCCCAGATGAGTGAAATGAAGAAGAGGACGAGGACTATCTTGCTGTAGAGCAT
>JAGMCJ010000269.1 GCA_023129265.1 Thermoplasmata archaeon
TGATGAGGGTTCAGGAGCACATACTGTCCCCGCGATTCGGCGGTCCGGTCATCGGTGCGATCCACGACCACATCAGCGGCGGCTTCCTTATGACGCACAGGGACTCCAAGTTCGACATGGAGCAGTCTTCTCGCATACTCTCCCTCGTTGGTGATGTTAAGCTACCGAAGCCCAATGTAGTGGAGGACGGTGTAGAGTATTGGACAGGGAAGCAGCTCTTCAGCCTGGCCATTCCCGACGACCTCAACATGGTCTATAGGGCTTCCATCTGCCAGAACTGCGATACTTGCGAAAAGGAAGACTGCGAGAGCGATGCCTATGTCAAGATAGTGAACGGTGAGATCGTCTCGGGGACAGTCGACGAGAAATCGATTGGTGCCTTCAACGGGAAGATACTCGACAAGATAGCGCGAGACTATGGCTCGGACCGCGCCAGGAACTTCATCGACCAGGCTACGAAGCTCGCCATCGGCGCCATCATGGTCCGTGGATTCACGACGGGAATCGACGATGAGGACATCCCCGAAAGCGAGAAGATGAAGATTGCGGAGATACTCCAAAAGGCCGTCGATGGAGTCAGCTCCCTTGTTCAGGCCTATAAGGAGGGCGACCTTGAACAGATGCCTGGGCGGTCGCTGGAAGAGACGCTCGAGGTGGAGGCCATGAAGAAGCTCGGACGGGCGAGAGACGACGCGGGTAATCGCGCAGGCAAACACCTCGGTCTCGAGAACTCGGCGGTGATAATGGCTCGAAGCGGTGCCAGGGGTTCCATGCTCAACCTCAGCCAGATGGCTGGCTGTGTGGGACAGCAGGCGGTGAGAGGGGAGAGGATCTCCAGGGGCTACTGGAACAGGACCCTTCCTCACTTCCAGAAGGGCGATCTCGGTGCGGAGGCGAAGGGCTTCGTGAAGTCTTCCTACAAGAGCGGACTGACTCCCACGGAGTACTTCTTCCATAGCATGGGAGGACGTGAAGGTCTCGTTGACACCGCGGTCAGGACGTCCAGGTCCGGCTACATGCAGAGGCGGCTGATCAATGCGCTGGAGGATCTCAAGGTGAAGGAGGACAGAAGCGTCAGGAACACCGCCGACACGATAGTCCAGTTCAAGTTCGGGGAGGACGGGATAGATCCCAGCAGGAGTGTCCAAGGACACGCGGTCGATGTCGACGACATACTGAGGGACGTTCTCGGTCCCAAGAAGTACTCCACTCTTCCCGAGGAGAGAGTCATAAGGAAATATGGAGAATTGGAGGAGGGCATCGAGATAACTAGGGAGGAAGCTGAAGGGAGACTCACGGAGGAGTAACCATGGCCAGAAAGGACACGGTAGAAGCCCTCAAGAAACGGAAGATAGGTTCCAAGGCGGCAGAGACGCTCGCCGAGGCCGGATTCACCCTCTCAACGATAAAGAAGGCGAGCGTGGAGAAGCTGTCGAAGTACATCTCCGAGGATGATGCCATCCGCGTGCTCAAGAAGCTCGGTGTCGACGCCAAGAAACCCAAGAAGAAGAAAGAGCCGAAGAAGAAGCCAAAGGCGAAGAAGATTGAGCCCCAGCCCGACATCAAGATCCCGAAGAAGGTCCCGCAGCAGACGAAGCTCGAGAAGGAGCTGACGAGAATCGTGGAGGACCTGGGCGGGAGCCTGCCGAGACTGGTCATCTCCCAACTTGCGGACAGGATTGAGACGATCCGGCTCTCCAAGAAAGTGAAGAAGGAGATACTCACGCGGATGTTGGAGAAGTTTGACGCCCATCTCGTCGACCCCAACGAGTCGGCGGGAATAGTCTCCGCGCAATCCATTGGTGAGCCAGGCACCCAGAT
>JAGMCJ010000027.1 GCA_023129265.1 Thermoplasmata archaeon
AGGTACTTCCTGACGGAATTCCTGTGGACCGTCAACGTGAGGTTCCCGCCGCACCGGGAGCACTTTTTCTTGAGCGGAATCCTGCGGAACTTAGCGTTGCACTTCGTGCATCTCACGTGCTGGGTCGAGAACGCCTTCATGTTCCCGATTAGGTCGGGCAGGAAGTGATGAGTCACTATCCTCGAGGCGACGTCAGAGACATCAACCGCTCGCGTCTTTCGCGCCAAGCCCAGCTGAGCCTCCATCTTCTCAACCATCGATCCAGCCTTGTACGCGGACGTCAGAGGACCGGACGCGATGTTCGACGTTTCATGCGAGAACCCCAGTCCCTCATACTGCAGTACGCTGCCTATCCTCTTCCCCACAGTGTCCACGAGGTTCTCGACATCTCTCGGATGGGCGAACCTGTTCGCTGCTTCGTGGAACTCCAGCGAATAGACCTCGTTGAGGTCAATGTTGTGAGCCTCCTTGTCTATCTCGTTTGGGTTTATCCTCGTTGTCAGTACGAGGGGAGCGTCCATCAGCCCTCCCCGTCTTTCAGGCAGGAAGGAACGACTGAAGTTGAGAAGGCCATCAAGGAGAAGCATGACACAATCCTCATCTCCGTCGCAGTTGCGTCTCTTCGCCGCGTGGAAGTACGGATGGGCATAGCAGGCGCTGGCATCAGTGTAGCCTATCAACCGAACCAGAACGCCGCCTGATGTATGAGGCGCAAGACCGACGAGGAGGTGCCCGAGCAGGTCGTCCGGTTTCTCTGCGTTGTAGAACCTTTCCAGGCCGTAGAACTTCTCGAGAAGGTCATCGAGGAATCCAGCAACACGCACGAGGTATTTTCCACACAGCTTTGAGGCAACGATGTCCTGCGGTCTGAGCTCCACCAGCTGGTCAGGACGCTCGAGGGGACGACCGTCCGCATCTTTTGCGTAACCCAGTTCGCGGGCCCTTTCCACGCTCAGACCTATCTCCGCCGGCTTGAAGTGAGTCAGGGGTAAGTCCGTCATGTCGAACCTCGTCGTGCCGTCCTTGAATACGAACACCCGGTGCTTGCTGCGGAGAATCCCCTTCTCAAGGGCCTCAGGCGTCTTGCTCTTCGATATCATCCCACGGACGCATTTCGCGTCCAGAGCCTTGGCTTCGCCCAGCCTTTTGACGGCCTGTTCGTGGATTCGCGCAATGGGAATCCTCTGAGGCCTGACCATTTTCGTGGGCTTCGTTCTCCCGCCGCATGGGCACCTCGGAAGAATCCACTTTGAGCCGCACTCCTGGCAGATCCTGATTCCAACCTCGATGGAAATGTCTCGCGAGGCGATTGCGGACTTGAGGAGTCTCTGCGGCCCGCCAAAGCTACCGACGGGAAACAGACTGTGAGGAGCTGGCTTCATCAGGCGTTCCTTCGCCTTCTCAGGCCGAGCCATTCTCGCACCGATTCGTGAGGGCGCCCGGGCTCTCACCTCGAATCCCGCGAACTTCGATACGAGGTCCAAGGGATCGGAAGCATCAACGTCAGCCTCCTTTTCGATTCCCTCATCGTTTGTCCTAAGCCCCAGGCATCTAATGAGCGGGAGCGAGTACTTCTCGAAAACCAGGTCGTCATTCCTCTCCGTGTGGGCTGCGCCGAGTCTAACCACCAAGTCCTTGATCTCGTCCGTTCGGGGGACCAGCAGCCTTCCATCCTCATAACGCCCCTCGTCCGCGACATGGTTCCTGAACTCCCCTATCTCTTCAACGGTCAAATCATGCCAGAATAGGTTGTACTTCGGATGCAGGGGGACGCCGAGAGTATCGGACAGTTCCACAGCTCTCTCCGGTGTCGGTTCCCTCCAATCGGAGGGGAGCTCCTCACACTTCGGGTGCAACTCCTGAACATAGATCTCCGTGGAATATGCCCCAGGTATGAGAAGATGGTTGTTCTC
>JAGMCJ010000270.1 GCA_023129265.1 Thermoplasmata archaeon
GCCTGCCGCAAGAAGAAGGAAGACTGCTGACAAGCACCAGAGATTAGCCAACGACCCCCTCATGTTCCTCCAAGTGACCGATTCTCTCGGGACTATATACGGTTTGTGCCGCTGTGAAATCTGCTCGGAGAAATCCTCTTCCAGATGCTCACGAAGGTTCGGGTCCTAGCGCCTTCACGTACTTGGCCATGTAGAACTCTTCGCCGGTGTCCTCGCTGATCGTCTTCTTGACCTTCTCCACACGGAATCCCATCTTCTCGTAGAACGCCCTTGTCCTCTCATAGGGCTCGTATTCCGTCAGCTCCGAGACCGTCTCCACGCGAACCTCTCTGACCCCTGCTCTCCTCAACTCATCCTCCACGACCGCGTACAGCTCCGAGCCTATTCCCTTCCTCTGGGACCCGGGCTCCACCCCGATCCATTTGATGTCCGCCTTGTCGTCCACGGTTGTGTGCGTGATGAAGCCAACGATTCTTCCGCCTCCCTCCGCCACGTGAGTTCTGTGGATCCTCAAATCACGAGGAATGGATGAACCAATGGCAATGTTGTCGAACCAACCCGGACTGAGACTCTTGGCAACGGCCATCACTCTCCGTCGATCCTCTTCGGTCGCCCCGCGGATGTTCACATTCCCGGGAAGAATCCGATTGGACTTCAAGGTTTCTACAGCACTTCTGCAACGTCCTTAGGTTTGGGCGGCTCCGTTATGACACTGCGTTGCCACGTTCCCCGCGAAATCCAGGCAACCGCCAGAGCGGCACTTATCAGATTGCTTAGCGTCATTCCTATCCAGATCCCGCTCGCTCCGTAGCCCAGGGTGAAAGCCAACACAAACGAAAACGGTATCCTCAACATCCACAGTCTCACGATGCCAAGGATCATCGTGGGAACGGTGTGACCCGCCGCCTGGAACGCGGACTGGGCAGTCGCAAAGATGCCGAAGAACGCGATCGAGAGTCCGAAGAGAGTGAAGAACCTGGCCCCTTCTTCAATCACTATCGCGTCATCGATGAAGACTCCGATGATCTCCGCTCTGAAGACGTAGAAGATGGCTGAACACGTGAACAGAGAGAGTGCTGTCAAGGCCATGGTTCTGTACAGGATCTTATTGGCCCTCTCCTTCTTTTGCGCCCCCAGACATTGTCCCATCATCGTGACCGCGGCACCCGTCAGACCTCCTGTGACGATGAAGACGATACCGATCACCCTGTCCCCTATGCCGTACGCTGCAAGCACCTCCGTGCTTATGCCCGCCGTGAAGGCAACCATTATCACGAACCCGAGCGCGACCATGGAGTGGCCCACTGAGGCAGGGATCCCTATCTTGAAGATCTGCTTGGCCCTCTCCTTTTCTATCTTGAGGTCAGACACTGATATGGTCAGAGTTCTCTTCCCTCGGAATAGGAGGTGAAGAGCGACGAACCCGCCAATGCTCCGCGATATCAGCGTCGCTATTCCAGCTCCCAGGATGCCGTACGCAGGAACGAGTCCGTCGACGCCCAGGATTAGGATCGGGTCCAGGACCATGTTCAGACCAACGCTGAACGCGATGATGTACATCGGCGTCCGGGTGTCCCCCCAGCCCCGGAGTATGAACGAGTAGACCATGACGATAAACATGAAGGGCATGCCCGCGAAGATTACCTTGATGTATGGCGATGCCTGCGCGACGACATCAGGTGCGGCGCCCATGGAGTGGAGGATGAAATCAGTTCCCAGTACGCCGAGGACGGACATCACGATCGACAGGATCGTGAGCAGCGACATCACCTGGCCCGCCGACCTTCTCACCTCGGCCTCATTCCCCGCGCCGGCATGTTGGGAGACGAGCGCAACGCCCGCTACGCCCAGGCCCGCAGCGATGGAGACAAACAAGAAGACCAGAGGCCATGCGAGATTG
>JAGMCJ010000271.1 GCA_023129265.1 Thermoplasmata archaeon
CAGCTTCTTGAGCTCGCGATAGGCGGACTCGGCCCAGATGATCTCGAAGGTCACAGGCCCATCTCTTCCTTGATGTCGTCGTGGGTCTTGTACTTGCCTGACTCGATCTCCTTGACCGCCTTCTCGATCTCCTTCTTGGTTTCGTCGTTCAGCTCTTGAAGGTCCTCGAGGAGCCTCAGAATGACATCGTTGTACGTTTCGCGGGAATGCATCTTCATGCTGTTGAGCTTGTCCCTGACACTCTCTTCCACTTGGATTGTTGTGGCCATCGGAATAGCATTGGATTCGCGTCGTTTATAGTTTTCCGTAGTGATATATAGAGTACTATAGCGTGAATTTGATTGAATGCCACGAGGTCCTCGGCGGGTGCTGCATCGAGGAGAAGAACTACTGTCCGCGGTGGGGCGCCCTCGTCTTCGATGATGCGGATATCAAAGTCACTCAAGTTGCCTCAAGATACCAAGCGCCCGCTTCGGTGTGACCGCCTTCACGTCCTCGAAGGGCGACGCTCGCAGGATGGATCCGTCTCCCGTTATGATTAGAGAGGCGCCGCCTCCCAGAGCGGCTGCCACGACCTTGTCATCATCTGGATCGTCAGAGACCCATCCGCCGCCCTCCTCCGGCTCGACCAGGACCGCATGCCCGCGCACGAGGGCGAGAAAGCGGAGCACTTCGCTGGGCTTGAGCAGGAACTTCTCATCAGAGAGCTTCCTCCCCAACTCATCGAGCGTGTGCTCGGTCAGGACCATTTCCACTTCTCCAAGAAGGGCCAGCTCGAGACATTCCGCCGGAGGCCCGCCGAAAAGGAGCCCGCTTATGAGGACATTCGTATCTATGACGACGCGCATCTGCTCGCCGTTACCGTGCCAGACCCAACCGCTCTGCCTCCTCCTCGCCGAAGAGGTCGCTGGCGGTGATCTCGGCGTCCAGAATCTTCTTTCGAATCTTGGCGGAAAGCGAGCGGAAATCCTCCAAGGCCTCCAACCTTTCCAACGGTTTCAGGACTATCTGATCACCCTCCCGCACTGCCAAGAACCTGGCTCTGCCCTTTATCTTGAGAGCGTCTCGGAACTCCTTGGGTATGACCAGTTGGCCGTTCGGAGCCATGGTCACGGTCTTTGCATCCATGGAATTGTATATACAATCCCGCGTATTTATGGATTTTCATACGAGACGAGGCAGAATACCTAGGTGGAAGGCTGAACGGTAGGTGTCCGGGTCCACGCGCCGAAGGGTTCACTCTTCCGTTTCGCCTGATTCCTCCTCCTTGGGCTTCCTCCGCTTGAGAAGGAGCAGCGCGACGACCAGGGCAACGATCAGTATGACCACTATGGACAGCAGGGCGAGATACTCCCACGGCAGTGGCGGCTCCACGATCTCGAACGTCCCGGTCGTCCAGTTCGCGTTCCCCCAGGAATCGTATGCCCATATCGTGTACTGGTACGTCCCCACCTCGCCATAGGAACGCTCGCGGTAGAACCTGTCCGCCGACGAGTTGTATTCCATGGTCAGGTTCTCCAGTTCCTTCATGTCCGGGTCCAGGATCAGGCAGACGACGTAGTCGAGGTCCTTGTCGTCGACGACGGCCGCGCTTATGTTCACATACCCGCCGACGTCCTGCGGGTCGGGCTCCGCTCTAGCATCCAGTATCTCGGGCGGTTGGGTGTCGACATCGATTACCTTGACCTGCCGCTCTATCGTGTCCGTGGTCCCCCACGGCGATTCGGCGCTCGCCGTGACCGCGAAGTAAGTGTCCGTCTCGACCTCAGGAGCGGTGAAGTTGATGGGTCCGATTGAGCCACCTACTGTCGTCCCGGAGTTGGGCTCGATTGTTGGGCCGGACGGACTGACCGAGACCGTCACCACCGCATCGTTCATATGCACGCCGCTCTCGTCCGTGACGAGAACTTCGAACACGAGCACCTCGTTCTCATATACGGTGTTTCCTGAAGGGAATATTATGTTGATGCTGATTGGCCAAGGCGGATGGATGCCTATCCACGACCAGTAGGACTTGTGATAGATGGACGCGGCGGGACCGACCGTCCAGTTCACGAACCTGTCGCTGCGGTATGCCTCGATGTTCGTGCGGAAGAAGATGGCGTCATAGGGCAGATTCGAGGAAAGGACCCCCGAGCACTGCTTGATGAGCGCGGGCTGTGCGTCCGGGTCCATCTCCGCCCTCGAGGCTACGATGAGGTCATCGAACGTCATGTTGTTGAATCCCGCATAGTTCAGTCCAGCACGTGCGTTCCATGAGTGGAAGAAGCTGTAGTAGTAGTCAGGCGGGCTCGTATGGATATCGCTTTCGACGAGCCACATCTGCGTCTCACGGTAGTTCAGCCTCTCGACGATTTGTCCGAATGCCACCAGATTCGCATCTGCGTTCAACCCCACCGCTCTCATGTTCATTGCTATCATGTTGCAGGCCTGGGCAAGGATGGGATCGTAGTCCGCCTTGGGACACAGTATCTCCACCTGCTGGGTCCCTATGGTTGGAAGGTTTCTCCATCCACCCGACCAGCCAAGACCAGGTCCTCCTTGGAACGAGAGTGTGTAGTGGGCATCCAAGATTTGGCTGGCCCTAAGCAGATCGTGCTCGTACTTCGCAACGGACCCGTTGTACCATTTTACACTTGCGGGACTCACGGGCTGGTCTCCAGCCACACCGAAGTCCTGCAGGAGTGTCGTCACGATCGTGTTCTTGTCAATCACGTGAGCAATCGCCCTTCGCAGGTAGAGCCCGTCATCACCCTGCGTGGGGTCATTGTCCGGATAGCCGAACGGGGACATCCGCATATTGTAGCCCAGGTATGCGAAGCCGCGTCCAGCCGTTATTTGCAGCTCGACGTTGGGGTCAGCGACCAAGTCACCAATGAATTCGGGCGGAATCGACCAGCCCACGTAGTCGATTTCTCCCGCCTGAAGTGCGAATACGGCCATCTGCGGGGTCTGGTATATCATGAACAGCATTCCGTCTATGTACGGCTGGTGCATGTACAAGAAGAAGTTCCCCTGGCAGACGGGCGGGTCACCTACCCTCTCGCAGTCTAGGGCGTCACCGTAGTAGTCCTCGAACTTGTCTATCCTCACAGTGACACTGGGGGTCCATTGTCCGAACTCGAACGGCCCCGTCCCAATGACCTCGTCGTCCTCCATTAGCCAGGATTCGGCGTCGCTGAACTTGAAGGCCTCTGGATCTGATACAGGTCTGCCGTTGAACGTTGCCTCATTATATGCATACCTGAAGTTCCCGTGGATGTTCTCCTTCCAATCCTTGCAGACGCCGTCGGTCGCGTCCAGACACACCCTTCCCGTGCCCTCCCATAGCTGCCTCGGCACGAGTACCAGTCCGTTGAGCGTTTGTGGTACGAATGCCCAGAAGTCGGCCTGCAGGGAGAAGTGCAGGGCGAATGTGAGGGAGGTGTTCGACCCGACAGGGACTGCCACATCCCACACATCTGGAACGGGCCACATGTTCAGCCACCTGGTGGTGGAGTAGTTCGACCCGGGCAGGTTGTTCTTGTCCTTGAGGACGTCCAGCGAAGTCTCGAGGGGACAGAGGGCCCGCAGATGGTAGGAGAACAGCAGGTCGTGCATCGTTGCCTGAACGCCATCGTGGAAGTAGACGCCGTTCAGGTCGTAGAAGGCAGTGACCTCGTGCGGGAGAGACTCCTTGGCGTACGTACCATACTCGTCAAGATCGAACACGCCGTTATCGTCCGCATCGATGCCTTTGAGGATGTACGGGAGCGGCTCCTCCGTAGCGGGATCGAACTTGCCGACCGTGTCATATATCGGGTCGAGACGCGCCGACGTCCACTTGTCAGGGGTCAAGAGGTAGTTCCTTGTCTTCATGTCGTCCTGCATTCCGACCCTTAGGATGATGTCCTGTCGCGTTCCCACATCGTCGCCCACGACAAGCCCCGACAGCGCGAGAACGAGCAACAGCAGACACACAGCCAGAGAGACCAACCGCGAAATTCTCGACATTCTCTCCCTCCTATATGACACAAAGAGGGCCGGAGCTATATAATTGTGTAGGCCTCACAGGAACGGAAGGGAGAGCTATCTGGACAAGGCACCGTGACTGGGGACGCTTGGATAGGTCGCTTCAGAAACGCTCAATACCCTCTGACCGCATATCCGATCACGGAGGTGTCTCCACGGGCTCGAGGCAGGTCACAACACGAGTGGACGAGGACGTGCGCAGGGAGCTTGAGCGGGAGGGCATCAGCCCCTCGCAGGTGTCGCGGGAGGCCGTCGAGGCGGTCGCCGCCCGCGTCAGGAGGAAGAGGACCCTGGGCGTTCTCAAGAAGGAGGCACACAAACTTCCACTAATCTTTCTCATTTCATTCCTCCATTCTCAAACAGACCTGGAGCATCGCTCCATGCCTTCGAGTCCTTGAGCTGGGGCGAATTCAAGATTGTCGGTCGACCCGGAAGGACCTTCATGTGGGCGGAAGAAACCCGAAGTATGCAACTATAAATAGAGCCGCCAGGATAAGCCAGCGGGATGGATCTATTCGGCACGACTCTCGACCCCGAGGTGGCCATTGTCGTCAAGCTGGGGATATCCATCGCCCTGGGAGGCTTGGCGGGTCTCGAGCGGGAGTATGCGAGGAGGGACAAGACCGCACGGGAGTTCGCGGGGATCAGGACGTTCATCCTCATCGCCATGATGGGCACGATCTCGGCGATGTTTGACGTTTGGTTCTTCGTTGTATCTTTCATCGCGTTCTCCGCCCTAGTTGCCATTTCGTACCACGCGTCGTCACAGAAGGGTTCTATCGGCGGCACGACCGAGGTCGCGACGCTCATCATCTTCGTAGTGGGCGGTCTTGTCTACTTCGAGCACCTCCCCGTAGCAGCCACGGTTGCCGTTGTAACGACGGCGTTCCTGTCCATGAAGCCAGCTCTGCACAAGTTCGTGCGAAAAGTGAGCCGAGAGGATGTCTACGCGACCCTGAAGCTGGCGATACTGACCATAGTCATCCTCCCGATTCTCCCTGACGAGACTTTCGGCCCTTTCAACGTCCTCAACCCCTTCTACATATGGCTGATGGTCGTCTTCATCGCGTGCATCGGGTTCGCCGGCTATGTTGCCGTGAAGGTCCTCGGAGGCAGAAAGGGGGTCGGGCTGACGGGACTGCTCGGCGGCCTGGTGTCCTCGACGGCCGTTGCGTTGGCCTTCTCCCAGAGAAGCAAGGAGAACCCATCACTGACCAGATCCTTCGCGATTGGGATAACGGTGGCCTCCATGATGATGTTCCCGAGGATTCTCCTCGAGGTCGCGGTGCTCAACCAGCCCCTCTTCTGGATGCTTCTGGGCCCCATGCTGGTCATGACCATTGTCTGTGCCGTGGCGGCCGTCGTTCTCTTCTTCAGGAAGGAGGTGGGAGAGACGGAGGAGGTGGAGCTCAAGAACCCTTTCAGCGTCCGACAGGCCCTCAAGTTCGGCCTGTTCTTCGCCATCATCCTGTTGGTGGCAAAGGCGGCCCAGCTCCACTTCGCGGACACCGGCATCTACGTCGCCAGCGCGTTCTCCGGCCTCATGGACGTCGACGCGATAACGCTGAGCATGGCGAAGCTGGGCGGTTCCTCCATCTCCAACATGACTGCGAGCATCGCCATCATCCTCGCCGCGATATCGAACACCCTCGTGAAGGGAGGAATCGTCGCCGTCCTCGGGAGTAGGCAACTGAGCAAGTACGTCATTGTCATCTTCGGCCTCGCCGTGGCAATCGGCGTCGCGTCCTCCGTAGTCCTGTACTCGTTCGCCTAGAACTCCGTTGGCGGTCCGCGGGCCTCAAAGGCTCCCGTCGACACCCTGTGTTATCCCGAAATCTCTTA
>JAGMCJ010000272.1 GCA_023129265.1 Thermoplasmata archaeon
CAAGGAAGACGCTCATAGCCGCCCGACACACTCGGACCTGCTGCACAAGCAGATCCGCTGGCGCGGGATGCGGCTGTGCGAAGTAGTCCTCTGAAGCTCACTCCCCTTTCAGGACTTCGAGGATCTCGCTCTTGAAATCCACGAAGTCTGCCGGTCTTTTCCTCAGAATCTCGAAGACGAGCTCGTCATCCACGCTGCCGTACCTGTGCGCGATTATGTTCCTGAAGCCTCTCATCAGTCTCAGTTTCCCCGCCAGATCGCTGGATATGACCTTCCCCTCTTCCAGCTTCCTGAAGAGGTCCTCCTCGCTGCCAGGGAGGCCCAGCCTCTTGTTGGTGACTATTATGCCACAGATGTCGATCACGCACTCCACGGCGATGTGCAGGAGCCTCTCGCAGGCCCTCCTCTTCTCGATCGACGTCTTGTACTCCTCCAGGCTCTTGGGAGAGATCTCAGCGAGCTCCTTCAGATAGGAATCCAGCTCGTCCAATTTTGCGAGGATCCTGTCCCTGTCAAGCCTGAACGCCCTCCAGGTATTCCGACTGGATCCTATGGAAGTGCTCGAACTCCTTCATCGTCCGATACGCGAGGTCATAGAGGGCATCCTCGTCCTTGACGATCAGGGTCTCGCCTTCCCCGATGACTCTCATCCTCACCTGCAGTGGCAGCTGTTGGAAGATGTGCATGTCATACCTGTCATCTGCCAACGCCAGGTATTCCAGTCTCTTCCTTGACATGCTGAGATTGTCATGAGACCCGCTCAGGATGAGACAGAGATCGATATCGGAGAAGGACTCGCCTCTCGCGGCGCTTCCGAAAAGCATCACGGCCAGAATATCTTCATCACGGGTCAGCATGCTCCTGAGGTCATCAGGCATTCGACGCTGGACCCTGTCTGCTCTCATCAGACCACCGAATGCCGTTAGGTGCTATTATCAGTTTCGACATCAACAGATGTCTCTCTGAAGCGGCCGGCGCTCAGAGTCGTTTTTGGCGAAAGGGTTACGGGCGGGCCCTTGGAACCGGTTATGTCTGAAGGGCGCTGAAAGGCGCACATCCTTTCTGTCTTTCGCGGGAGAAGATCCAGCTGGTCGATTGTGACCTAATGCTCCAGAGACCGCCGCGGCTCAGCCGAGTATCTCCTTCACGGCGTCGATGAACCTCCGCGCCTCGCGCACCCACCGCTTCGCCACGCGGCTGCTGACCTCGGTGCCCTTGTAGTCGTACTCTGACTTCTCGGAGACGGCTCTCATCAGGACATTGCGCAGACCCGCGTACTTGGCGGGGATTTTGCTCTGCTTGAGGAGTTCCCCGAACATCCTGCCCGCGTCCTCGTGCCGCGTCGAGCGACGACCGAGATAACGGACCGTGAGCGCGTCGTTCGCCCTAATCATGGCGTGGATGGTCATCGCGACCGCGGTGGTGTATCGCGCCCTCCCGCCCGTGCCTCCGGCTATAGTATCCTCCGCGGCGGAAAGCCACGCCTCCGCCTCGTCAAGTTCTCTCAAACAACACATCCCCCCTCTTGAGATCGCGAATGAGCCTCTTCTTCGATTCGAGCTCCTTCTCCAGCACCGCTATGGGAACGATGCTGACGCCCGTCTCGTCCTGCAGCTCGGAGGCGATTTCGTACACCATGTCCATCGTTCGCTTGGACCTGCGGTCGAGCACTACTGCGACGTCGGTGTCGCTGCCCGCCTCCGCCCTTCCCTCTGCGACGCTCCCGAAGAGGATGACCTTCCGCACCTCCGGGATCCTCTGGGCGAGCTCCGCGAAGCGCTCCGCCACCCTGCGGTACGGGGACAGCTCCAGGGACGCGAGGTGCAACAGGTCCTCGATGACAGGCGAGCCCTCGTTCACCGAGACGACCGTGCTCGGGCCCACCCTCTCGGACCTCAGCGCCCCCATGGACACGAGGTCGCGCACGATGCGCCAGGTGGTCGCGTAGGGCGTTC
>JAGMCJ010000273.1 GCA_023129265.1 Thermoplasmata archaeon
AGTATAGGAGAAGAGGTTGGTTAGGATGGCGCAGGAGATATCACCCGAGCTGCAGAATCAGATGGTCCAGTTCCAGCAGGTTCAGCAGCAGTTGCAGATTCATGCGGCTCAGAGGGTCCAGTATGAGGCGAAGCTTCGCGAGATTGATGTCACCCTCGAGGAGCTGAAGAACGCCAAGGAGGACGCAACGATTTTCAAGAGCATCGGCACGCTCCTGGTGGAGGCCGATGACCGAGAGGCCATCGCGAAGGAGCTGGAGGAGCACAAGGAGACCCTCAACATCCGGTTGGAGGGGCTGAAGAAGCAGGAGAAATCCCTGCAGGACAGGTTCCAGGAGCTCCAGAAGGCGATAAGCGAGGCCATCACGCGTTCCGGGTAGGCGGCACGAAAACCCTTAAATCCCTAGCTTCTTTCTGATGGTCGTATGGCCGAAGAATGTTCCGGTGGTAGCAGCATAAAGAGGTCATTGCTGATTATGGTCGTGGTCCTCCTCATCATGATCATGCTTCAGCCCGATCTGAGGATGGCCTTCGGGGAGATGGTGGGGATCGTTCTCGAACCGCTCATCGGATTCAACGGACAGTTGGCCGTCGTGTCGATGATGCTCGCTGGATTCATAACAGGAACGATATCCATAGTGATCAGGCATTTCACGACGGACTGGATAGCAGTGGCGAAGTCCCAGAAGGCCATGAGCGAGTTCAACAAGGTCTATCGGGAAACGCTGATGTCGGGCAACCAGGCGAAGCTCGAGAAGCTCCAAAAGGTCCGCCAGGAGACCATGGCGGAGTTCAGCGGCATCCAGATGTCTCAGCTCAAGACACTCGCCTTCACGATGTTCGCCGTCATAATCATCTTCGCGTGGCTCTTCAGTTTCGTTGGCTCGGGAGTCGTCAGCTCGAAGTTCTCGGTCCCGTGGAGCTACGATGCAGACATGACGGAAGTGGTGATATTCATACCGCAATGGGTCCTCCTCTACGCCGTGTTGTCCTCTCCTCTCACGCTCCTCCTGCCGAGGATCTTGAAGTACTACTCCTACAAGAAGAAGCTGGAGGCCGAGGAGTATGAGGACGAGGGGTGGGAGGACGAGTCAGCGGTGGATTGATGATCGTAACTATCGGCGGCAGACCGGGGAGCGGCAAGACCACAGTTGCACGAATGGTCGCGGAGAAGCTGGGTTTTGAGCTGGTTTGCGCCGGTGAGGTCTTCCGAAGCCAGGCAAGGAAGATGGACCTGGACCTCGAGGAGTACGGAAGGCGGGCGCTCGAGGACGACAGCATCGACAAGACGCTCGACTCGCTGGTCCTTCACAGGATTCGGGCGACATCCTCTCAGGGAATAAACGTCGTCGCGGACGGTCGACTTACAGGTCAGATGCTCTCAAGAGAAGGCGTCCAGGCATTCAAGGTTTGGATCGATGCCGACATCGATGTCAGGTCCAGACGGATAGCGGGGCGGGACCGCATCGGTGCGGACGAGGCCCTGCACCGCATCGAGAAGAGGGAAGAGGTCGAGAGAAAGCGGTACTCCTCAATCTACAGTATCGACCTCGACGACCTTTCGGCGTATGATCTTGTGATAGACTCTTCCGACCTGACGCCGGGGGAGGTCTTGGAGCGAATTGTGGATGATCTGAAGAAATGTGCGGGAATATGAGCGAAGAGGACCCCGCCAAGGAAGTGGAGCGGCTC
>JAGMCJ010000274.1 GCA_023129265.1 Thermoplasmata archaeon
TATATGACGACGATTTCAATTGGCTAGACGGTGACATCCATACGACTGGTCCTTATTCTTACACTGAATTCGATCCGCCACCCGGGGAATTCGATCCACCCCATAGTGATTACGGTCTGGATACAAATGGGAACACTCTCTTCAATTATCTCGTAGTCGATGTGGTTGTCAATGTGAGTGATGCGGGATTCTACGAAGTTTACGGAGATCTGTATGACGGCACGGGAATGATTTACATAGATTATGACTACAATTACATCTATCTCGATGTGGGACTCCAAACGGTAGAGCTTCGCTTTGCAGGTTATCGAATCTACCTTTCCGGGTTCGATGGCCCATACGTGGCATATCTTTCCCTCTTTGATGATGACTGGAACTGGCTGGATGACGACATTCACATGACGCAAGCATATCTCTCCACAGATTTTGAGCAGAGCCCTCCCGCAGAGTTCTCTCCTCCTCATTCCGACTACGGTCTGGATACAGATGGTGACACTCTCTTCAATTACCTTGTTGTCGATGTGGTTGTCAATGTCACTGATGCGGGATTCTATGAAGTGGACGGAGACCTACTGGATGGTACGGGAATGACCTCCATAACCTACGTTTTCGACAACATTTATCTCGATCCAGGACTCCAAACGGTAGAGCTTCGATTCAGCGGATATGACATCAACGACGCTGGGTTCGATGGCCCATACCTCGTCGACCTTGCGATATATGACGACGATTTCAATTGGCTGGACGGTGACATCTATACGACTGGTCCTTATTCTTGCACTGAATTCGATCCGCCGCCCGGGCAATTCAGTCCGCCCCACAGTGATTATGGTCTGGATACGGACATCCCGACGGACGGGTACTACAACTTCCTTGTCTTGAACGCTTCAGTCGACATCAACGAGTCGGGGATGTTCTTGGTATATGGCATCTTATTCGACGCTACCATGACCCTCCAATTAATCGAGATGAACTTCACTCAACTCGATGTTGGCCTACAAACTGTCGAGCTCCGGTTCAGTGGTGCGGGCATATACACCTCTGGATTTGACGGGCCTTACCTCGTCATGCTTATGCTTGGAACCTTTGTCGATGAAGAAATGGTCATGGTCGACCAGGATTTCTACCTGACAAATCCATACAACTACACAGATTTTCAGCCCGTGAACCCCGGGATGATATGGGGCTACGTCTACGAAGCCGCAACCGGCAGTCCGCTTCCTTTTGCAGCGGTGCAGGCCTACAACTACACGTACGGACACACCAGTACGTCATTCACGGACCCAACTGGCTATTATGAGATGAACCTCTTCGAAGGGGAATTCTATGTGGTTATGGATGATATGGATCTCCAATCCAATCTAACCGTGGTTTCCGTTGCCGGCTCTACGGAAGTGACGGCGTACCTGGAAGAATCTCCTCCCATGAGCATGTCCTCGGACATATCCTTCCTCGACTGGGACAACTTGAACCTGAGTGCGGATATGACCATGGAAGAGGACAATCAAACAATGAAGCTCATGATAGACTTCATGTTCGGCAATAGGGACGGCTATCTGGACCAAGGAGAACTGGACCTGTTCATGGGGCTCATGGGCGGACCGCCTGGGGAGTTTGACAACACGACCGAGATCATGTTCGTGGACGGTATCCACTACGATCTTGATCCTGTGTCCTTCCAATTCGGAATCAGCGGAGAAGGACCTGTGGACCTGAAGGCTTCCTTCTCTATGCATCTTGCCGGAAACTACACCTCCAACACCACGATTCCTGTTGCACCCTCTCACCTCATTGAGGTGAACGTGACGTACGACACCGATGAGGAAGTATCCATTGGCTACATGAATATCCCAGCTACCTATGTCCTGGATGCTTTCGATCCTGTGTTGAACGTGTCAATCAGCGGTTTGGGCACATCTGCGATTGCCGTCGATCCGCTCGGTGATCCGGACCCTGGCGACGGAGTGGACTACGTCTGGGTGAATCTGACAGTGACAGCGACCACGGGTCTGTTCGTGCCCGAAGTGAGAGACGTGTTCATCGACGGATCTTCGGTGATGACATACAACCTCTCCGCACTTCCCACGACATTTGACCTGACAGCCATCGTGGATGATACTCTCTCAGGGAACTCCAACATCGGCGGTGCGAATTACACGACACCCACCCCAGCATCATGGCCCGGAACGCCGATGAGTGCACTTGACGGGGCGTTCGACGAGCCGGTCGAGGACATCAACGCGACGGTACAGACTCCTCCTTCGCCAGGAACCTACGAGTACTATGTCCATGCTTGGGA
>JAGMCJ010000275.1 GCA_023129265.1 Thermoplasmata archaeon
AGGAGCTTGGATCCGCCTACGGAGATCGTATCCTTCAGGGTCTGAACGAACTTGATGACCTTGGAGAAGTCGTTCTGGACAATGAGATACTCGAGGCCATCGAGCATCATAATCGTCTCCTTGCCCTCCTCCTTCTTGAGGAACCTCTGCGCCTCAAGGATTATCGCGCCCAGATTCGTGGGACTTGTGTTGGCCCGCCTGGAATCTCGTGAGAGCCATAGAATCGGGGAATCTCCCACGTCGTATTCTTCGGAGACCTCGTCAGGATACGTCCTCGTGACGCACAGTCCGCTGGCTCCGCCCTTGACAGCATTCGAGAACATGCCGAAGGCAAGATCGGGTTTCTCACCAGCAACAAGATAGCTTGTGCCGTTCTTGAGAGTGTAGTCAGAAGGTTTGCGGACCCTCTTCTCGGGGGCGGTTTCCTCTTCTTCCCTTGTTCTCCTTCGAACCATGATGGCGGCAGCGACCACAATCGCGATGATAATCAAGAGGATGATGAGGAAAAAGGGGTCGAAGATCTCCTTCCATATGTCCTGAATGGTCTCCGTGGCGAGGAAAACCTCCAGGTGGGATATGGACATGTCGACTGTCCTCTCGGGCTCCAAGATGTCATAGCCATCCTTTCTTATCTTAACCGTTATGTTATGCTTTGTTGGCGTATCAGCCCCGTCAAAGGTCCTGTCCGTGACCGGGATCCATCTTATCCTGCCGCTCGAAGGTGTCCTCGAGGAGAAGACCGTGGATCCATCATCCAGAATCTCCACGCGGGCGTTCGCTATCGGATCCCCGCTGTCCTCATGTGCGACGTGCACATCCAAGAAGTACCTCACGATGAGCCGCGAAGCAGGAAGCACCTGGACCTTGCTGTCATTGAATGTGCAGTTAAGCGCGATTACCTGGCTTCCCCCATCCAACATGAAGTCGAAGTCCACAGAATCGACTATGCTTGTGTTGACCAGGTCTCCCTGCGCGTCGTTCGCCCTGACAGCGTTGTCATTCATATGCAAGCTGCTATCGTTCACGTAGAAGGTTGACGAGGAGAAGGCATCGAGGCCGTACCAACTGTTCTCAATGACAGAGGATTCAAAGTCCGCGTGTGATTGGGACTGCAGTCTGATTGCGCTACCGCTGGAGAGCGAGATGTTGACGTGGGAAGCGGTCACGGAACTGTTGACGGCGTGGATGCCGAACGATGTCGAGTTGTAGACCATGTCTCCGTACAGTGTGGCGTTTGTGTCGATCAGGGCCAGGCCCATAATGACGTTGGAGAAGGTGTTGAACCTCATACCGACGTCCGAAGCCGATGCGGAGATTCCCCGACCGACATCGTCGAACGAGTTGAACTCCAAGTTCACAGTGGCGTCATCAAACTTGATGGCCGCGATGCTCATATTGTCGAACGAGTTCCTCTCGACAGTTGGACTCGAAGAGGATATCAGCAAGCCAATTGATGCGAAGCTTACGCGGGAGTGTGTGATGCTACTGGAGTTGCCGCTCGAGGGATTCACGACGATACCATCCCAGTAGCCCTTTGGCGGGAAGAAACCGAATGCTGTGAAGTCGATGGGGAAATCCAGAGTCCCATCGGATATCAGCGTACCGTTCACAGTCATGCGTGCATCCTTACAGAACCTCACTGTAACGCCCGCCTCAATAGTGAGCGTGACTCCCGCCTCGATTGTGATGTTGTCACAGACACCGTACGGCTCTCCTGCCAAGTTCCAGACCTCGTCCACCACGACGCTGGAATTATGCCAGGTCCTCACCCTCGTAGGGAAAACCTCGAAGCTGACCGACCGAGAAACCGGTGCGTCTCCGGTGTAATTCGCATAGAGGAGGAAAAGACCTACGCTGTCGGATTTCCAGGTGCCTATTGCGACGCCCGTGGAATTGGGGACATCATCCGTCGAGTTCACAACTACGCTCGAGGAGTCGATCCATGTGAAATTGACTGCGTTAAAGAGACTAACATTCCCTGCGTAAGTAAGAACTGAAGTTGCGACCACTGTTTCGCCCAGTTCGAAATAGGGTGCGTTCAATCTGAGATTCATATCAGATACAACGACGACGTCACCTGCACTCCTGACCTCAAAGGATTTGTTATGGAATTAATCCGTCTGGTTCACGTACGT
>JAGMCJ010000276.1 GCA_023129265.1 Thermoplasmata archaeon
TGTCTCAAGACCCCTTTCCGCTCTTTGGAGCAGCCTTGTGGATTCGGGAGCCTCGACGTTCATGCTCTGAATCTCCTGGAGGGCGGTTCTCGCCTCCTTGACTTTCTCGGTGGTCTCACCGAGTTGCCCTCGCATCTCGGAGATGGCATCTTTTGCCTGAGCCGCAAGCTTGGCAGATGTCTCGTATTCGCCCTCGTCAAGGAGTTTTCTGGCTTCCACCAGGTCATCGTCCACCGCTTCCGTCTGAATGCCCAGTTCGCGGGACTCCGTCGAGATCGATTGTGTTGATGTGATCGTGTTGAGGATACCATCCCTGAGAAGCTCCTCCACTCCGGACTCGCTCTTCTCTGCCAGGTCAAGGGCGGCTTCGTATTTCCTCTCCTTTATCGCGTCCTTCGCCTCTTGCACGACTCCGTTCATCCCAGCAATGTCGATTCCCAACTCCCGAGCAAGCTCGATCTTCTCGTTGACACTAGCGATCTTCTCGGCGGATGAGTACAGAACCATGAGCTTCTCGGCTTCCTTCTTGCTCCTCGTCGCGAGGTCGAGGGCCTTCTCGTAGTCGTGACCCTCAAATGCCTTCTTTGCTGCGAGGAGGATTCTGAGTGCCTTGGAGACATCCATCTTCTTCTTTCTGGCCTCACCGACGAGGGCGGCCGAAGAGGATATTGCGTTGTACGTCTCCTTGTGGTTCACGAGCAGCTCGTCCACCGTCCGATTGCATTCCACGAGCCGGCTCAGGGCATCGGAGTAGTTCTCAGTCCCCATGGCGATCTTTGCCTTCTTCAGGAGATCCCTCATCCCCTCTATGCCGACGCCTGTCTTTCTCGCCTCCACGACCTTCTCCTTCACGTAGGAGAAAGCTGAGTCCGTCAGCCCGGAAACCTCGGAAGCGATGGCCTCCGTCAACTCCACAAGCTCGTCGAACTTGCCATCCTGGATTGATCGTCTGACGCTCTCAAGCCTCGCTTCAAGCTCGTCAGTGTCCTCACCCATCACCTTCCCAATCTCAATCCCGCCTTCGAGGCTTTGGAGGAGACGTGTTCCCTTCTGCTTGAACTTCTCTTCAAGGAGATCACGTGCGTCGGTCACAAGCTCGGTGGCCTTGGAGAAGTCCCTTATCGCGAGTGCGCTCTCTGCCTTGTCCAGCAGCTTCCTGGCTGAGACCGCCTCCTTGCCAATCGCATCCACGGATGTACCAAGGCTCTCTATGGTATTCACAAGGTGTTCCTCTACCTTCCCGTCGGTGACTTCCCTGCATTCGGTTGCCAGCCCTATCGCCTTGAGATAGTCCTTGGACTTCGTGAGGACGACGCACTCCTCGAGGATGATGTCTGCCTCGCTGAGGTCAGCGCCGATCTGTTCTCCGAGAGTGAGTCCGAGCTCGGCGGATTCGATCAGCTCCATGGTCCTCTCGTACTGCGCTTTCTCCAGCTCCTCCTTGCTCTCCTTCAAGTGTTTCGCCAACCGCCCAAAGCTCCTCGTCTTGAGCGCCAAGCCAGCCTTATCGAGGAGGGCCTTCGCCGATGATATGTCCACGCCAAGGCTTTCCGCCCCCGTGAAATCGGCCTGGAGCTGAGATATCTCCCTCTCGATCGATTTGAACTCCTCGACGATCTTGTCGACTTCCTCGTCGCCCTTCCGAGCGCATTCCAGGGCCTTCTCGTAATCACCCTGCCTCAACGATTCCCTTGAGGCGTTGAGGAGCTCCATCGCCTTGCCAAGGTCGGCACCGATGTTCCTCGCCGTCACAAACTTCGATCTGGATTTGGAAATAGTCTCGAGAACGGTCTGGAACTGAGCGTTCTCCACGTCCTCCAAGGCCTTCTTGATGAGCATCACGGATTCCTGGTACTTGCCACCCTTGAGCGACTCTCTCGTCTCGGACAGGAGCGCCTTCGTCTTGCCAGTGTCCGCCTTGATTTGCTCAGCCTTGGCTACTGCTTTCTCAATGGTGTCTATTCCGTTCTCAACGCTTCTGTGGAGGACCTTCTCCGCCTCCGCTCTTGCCTGCTTGGAGGAGTTCAGGGACCGCTCGAAATCCTTGTTCTCGAGTTCCGCCCTTGCTCTTTCGACTATGCCTTCCACTTTGGACGTGTCTTCCCCAATCTCCTTGGAAACGTCTATCATGGCCCGGGCTTCCTCGAGCATGCCGTTTATGTCCTGCCCGAGTTCCGAGCTGACCGATTCCATGCACTCGTTCATATAGTCCATGGCGGTCTGGTAGTCCTGGTCTTCCACAGCGCTCCTCGCACGTGATAGGAGATCCTCCAC
>JAGMCJ010000277.1 GCA_023129265.1 Thermoplasmata archaeon
CATCCACCTATATGGCCATAGATGATTTCGACCCCGGAGAGTGGTCCCTGGACAAGCTCTCCAATCACATGAGACCCGAGGACCGATGGATACTCTCGAGACTGGAGAAGGTCAAGATCCTCGCAAAGGAGGAACTCGAGAGCTACAACATACACAAGGCTTGTCGTGAGGTCGAGGACTTCATACTGAACAGCCTGTCCAGATGGTACGTCAGACTGGTCAGGAGCCGGACGTGGCTTGAGGAAGATGACCTGAGCAAGGTTTCTGCCTACAAGGTTCTTCACGAATGCCTTACGGCTGTTGCGAGAATGTTGGCTCCAATGACTCCACATATCGCTGAGGCCATTTACCAGAACTTGGACGGAACGAAATTGACGGTTCACATGTGTGACTGGCCAGAGGCGGACGAGTCGCTTATTGATTCCGAGCTTGAGCAGCAGATGGAGGCAATCCAAGAGGTCGTTGAGGTCGTACTGAAGGTCAGACAGAGACAGGGGCTTAAACTGCGATGGCCGGTGAAGAAGATCACTGTGAAGCCAGCTGACGCCTCCGCATACCGAGCCTTTGACGTCCTTCGTGATGTCTTCGCGAATCAGACCAACTGCAAGGAGTTGGATATTCTGCAGCCAGGTCAGGATTTTGACGACTACGTGCTCCAGGTCAAACCGAAGGAAGCCGCGATCGGAAAGGCGTACAAGCAGTGGTCCAGCAAAATCGCGACTCTCCTTGAGAGCCGGCCCGCCGACATCGTCGCCAAGGAGATAAGGAAAGGTCAATACGTGCTTGGAATAGAGGGCCATGTAATCCGGATTGACCCTGGCATGGTAGAGATCGGAATGAAGCTGCCCAAGCACGTCGTGAGCGTGACCCACGACAAGGGAGAGATTCTTGTTGATATGGAAATCACCTCGGAGATCAGGGGCGAAGGATTCGCCCGCGAGACCATCCGAAGAATCCAGGAGATGCGAAAGGAGATTGACCTCGATGTCGAGGACTTCGTGAGCACCAAGATCAAGGGAAGAGAGGAACTGCTAAGACTGGTAGCGAGATGGAAGGATTTCATATCCACTGAGACAAGGTCAAGAGAACTCCACCTCTCCAAGGTCGACATTGACGAAGAGTACGTCGTTGAATGGAACATCGAGGGAGAGGTTGTCACTATTGGTCTCACGCCCCTCTACATGAAGGAAGCGATAGTCGCATTCACGGGGATTCCAGGCATCAGTGAGAAGAAAGCGGTAGTCTTGTACGATGCAGGGTACAAAAGCCTCGCCTCTCTAGAACAGGCTTCAAGTGGAGAACTCGGGGAGATCGAGGGGATAGATGAGCTCGATATCAGGAGGATTGAGAACTTCCTTTCCTTGCCTCCTGAGGAAAGGGCCTTCCGTGCCTTCGTCTGCCCCTACTGCGACGTAGAACTGTCCCCTGGAACGACCGTCTGTCCGCGGTGCGAGGAGTTAGTGGAAGAAGAGAGACACATCTGCCCAGAGTGCAAGAACGAGGTTTCGGCGGAAGCCCTCATCTGCGAGCACTGCGGGGCCCAGCTCATGGAGGCTGCGGCAGCCACGATAGTCAAGGACAAGATTGACACTCTCACGCAAGTCGAGGGCGTCTCTACGGAGAACGCTGAGTGGTTGCTCTCGAAAGGATACG
>JAGMCJ010000028.1 GCA_023129265.1 Thermoplasmata archaeon
CCTTCTACCTTCGGATTTGCCTTGCCAAGGATGAAAAGCTCCTTCTGAAGATGCGTCGCTGAGGGAACGGGTCTGCCATCGTCCACCCCAAGGAGAAGGATTATGTATCTCTCAACAGCCTCGACATCGTCCATCGTAGCACTTCCTCCGCGTCAACATCGACATGGCACTATCTGCCTATGAATACTTCGGCAGCCACACTTGTCCGTTTGGCCCTTGAATAAGTGCAGTAGGAATCTGAACCTGTCTTCGAGGAGGAAGACCCTCCGCAGTCCAGGAGAATAAGACCCAGTCGAAGTCCTTGACGGTCATAAACCTAATCGATACATCCCTGGACTCGAGTCCCTTCTTCTTGAGCTCGGAAAGAAGCTTCTTCATCGTCCTGGCGGTCGCCACCACGTCATTCTCGGTGACAGCCACAAACTGGTCTGGATACTTCTCAAGGAGCTCCTCTCGTCTCGAATCGAGATAGTCGTACCTCTTCTCGGCGGCGGTAATCCCCTCGAGTATTTCCTCTTCTGTGAGGCCGCATATCTTGCCGCTCATTGACATCCCCTGATTTCCCATGCTGTGTGGCACTGTTTAATCTATCCCGAGCCAGTACAAAAGCATTCCAGGAGGACTTAAGGCTTTCCCCCGTGTTCACGCGCGAGTGACAAATCCGGATTCAGCTGACTGCGAACACTCTCTAGTTCGTCCACAGCGAAGCAGACTGGGACCGTTTGCGCTGGAATCGGCTGATTCGGGATTGCATTTATCTACCACCTCCCCATCAGAGGGAGCGGAGGGGACGCGTGTCACTTCCACATGACCATGGATTCACGGAGTTGACGGATTTGGAGAGCTATAACGCACGGGAGATATCCGATGGTATCTATTGGGTGGGAGCGAGGGACTGGAACCAGAGGCTGTTCGACGCCCTGATCCCTCTACCGCAAGGAACGACATACAACGCCTATCTAGTGAAGGGCGAGCAGAAGACCGCACTCGTGGACACTGTGAGGCCTGGGTTCGAGGAGGAGCTGGAGGCAAGGATCGGCCAAGTCACCGAGCTGGCATCACTGGACTACATCGTGATGAACCACGCAGAGCCCGACCATGCTGGTTCGATCCCACGTATCATGAAGAAGAGCGAGTCGGCGATGCTCGTAACGACGAAGAAGGGGGCCGAGATGGCATCGGTACAGTACGGCGTCCCGGCAGAGAGAACCCAGGTGGTCAGGGATGGCGACACGATCCCGCTGGGCGGGAAGACCCTGAGGTTCATCGACGCCCCGTGGTTGCACTGGCCCGAGACTATGTTCACATACGTCGAGGAGGACCGGGTGCTGTTCCCGTGCGATTTCCTGGGACTGCACACCGCCCACGGGTTCTATGACGACGAGGTGGAGGAGCTGATACCCTTCGCGAAGAGGTACTTCGGCGAGATAATGATGCCCTTCAGGAAGATGGGCGTGAAGGCCCTTGAGAAGATAGGCGGCCTTGACGTCAAGATCATCGCCCCGAGTCACGGACCCGTCCACAGGGACCCTGACAGGATCCTCAGCGCATACCGCCAGTGGGTCTCGGGAGAGACAAAGGAGAAGGTCATCGTCGTGTACGTGAGCATGTGGAACTCGACGGAGGCCATGATCAAGACGATGGTCGAGGCGCTCTTCTCGGAAGGGATCGAGGTCAACCTGTTCAGGCTCCCCGACGCGGACATCGGTGACATCGCCAGGGAGCTCGTGGACTCGCGGGGCATCGTCCTCGGGACGCCCGCCGTCCTTGGCGGGATGCACCCCGTTGCGCTCTACGCCGCCAATCTCGTGAAGGCGCTGAGGCCGCCCCTGAAGTACGGTGTTGTCCTCAGCTCGCACGGCTGGAGCGGGGGGGCGGTGAAGCAGGCCGCCGAGGTCCTGGGCCCGACCAAGATCGAGGTCCTGGGCGCGATAGACATCAAGGGACCGCCCGGGCCTGATGACGAGAGAGAGATTGTCGACCTGGGCAAGCAACTAGCCGCCAAGATCAAGCAGGGCGGAGAATGAGACCGACAGAAGAGTTGAAGAAGGAGCACGACGCGCGCGCTACTCCATCTCGATGCGCACGTTTCTGATCTCGTCCACCTTCTTCAGGGAGGAGAGCATTCCCGCCAGCGTATTGGAGATGAAATCCGCCGCAAAGCGTCCGAGAGGGATGGGCTCTCCGTCCACCTCGATCCTAATCCAGCTCTCAGTGAAGTAGTGGCAGTCTTGGAAGCCCTTCTCGCCCGCCTCGATCAGCTCTGCGAGGCCGAGGCAGTCGTACCCGCACTCTCCGCAGTCGAGATGCGGCAGCTTCTGATAGACCCTCTCTATGGATAGCATGCCCTCCATCATCTGGACAAGGCCCTCGAAGTCGCCCTCGTATCGCATCAATGTGTTCTTCCTCTTCCTCCCTTTGCCGACCATTATCTTCGGTATGTCGGCCGATTTGAACCCCTCCGCGATGATAAGGTCGAAGTCCCCGAGCCCGTATACGACGTTCTCAATCTCCCCGATGTCTCTGGCCTCCTTCAGCAGAAAGGACGTCTCGACGTCTGATAACGCCACGACCAAAGCGGCTCCGGCCTCGGCGTGCCTCATGGTGTCCGTGCCCGCGCTGTCAATCGAGAACCCGCTCTCGCCGATGTGCTTCACTGTCGCAACTCGATAGTCCTTTGCGAAGTGTCCAACCAGCTTTTCCATCAACTGCGTCTTGCCCGAGTCCTTCTCTCCGTAGATTCCGAGAATCATCACATGCACCGGGTCGTCATCCCTTGATGTGCCTATATCTTTTGCTCGTACCGTTTGAGGCCCTTCACAACAACGAAGGACCCCTCACTATATCCCTCTCTCACGGGTTCGATGTCCCTTATCTCCGCCAGATCGTTGAAGATTGTCTGGGCAAAAGCGAGACCCTTGAACCCAGCCCGCTCCAGGGCCTGGACGACCTCCTCGACTGAAAGGAAAGCCGCAACCCTGTAGAAGACGTTCTCATCCTTGCGCTGCTGATACGACTTCCCAAGGGGGCTGTTCTTATCCACAAGACCGATGACTGTGGCACCACCTGGCTTCAATACCCTGTAGGCCTCCTTCAACGCTTTATCCACGTCGTCCAGGAAGCAGACCGTGGTCACCAGTAGAACTGTGTCGAATCGTGAATCACGAATGGGGAGATCCTCAGCGACACCGGCAATAATCTCAATGCCTCTCCTTCGCGCGACTTCCCCCATCTTTGCCGATGGATCAACTCCAACCTTGATGCCCAGTGGCTCTGCGAACCTACCAG
>JAGMCJ010000029.1 GCA_023129265.1 Thermoplasmata archaeon
AGTGTGACCGCCGAGGCCGAGGAGCCTGCCCTCTCGGTAGGCAACGAGTGGGAGTATTCCGTTCACATGTCGCTGGACAATCTCATCGGCCAGGTGGAGGGGGAGTTCGAAGACGTGTCCATCCAGGGGACGATCACCATGACCGTCGAGTCCAGACGGACGGTCGAGGTCCTCGGCAGGACGTACGATGCATGGGTCATCGCCCTGGAAGGGGATTTCGATGTAGCGTTCACGTACACGATACCGGACCTGGGCCCTCTGACGATGTCCGCGCCGGCGAGCAGCGAGGGGTTCCTCTTCCTTGACAGCGACTCCTTCGAGTACGTCAAGTCGTCGGTCACGATAACGTCGAGGTTCACCAGGTTCTCGGTGACCTTCGAGATGGTTGTCGAGACGGAGACTTCCTTGGACATAGAGAACGACGATTGGCATTTCCCTTTCGACACCGGGGACGCTGGGACGACCACTGGGCACGGTCTGAGCCATGCCCACTACGTGGCAAGGGTGAACGGCGAGGTGGTTGAGGAGAACGAGACGACGGTGCCATATGCGTACAACTCTGCCTACGAGTGCGTGGAACTCCTGGATGTGGGTGTCGAGGCAGGCAACTTTCAGGCATACAGGCTGAACGTCTCCTCTCCCGGGATGTACCTCTTCGGCTACTCCGAAGGCTACAGACATGAGTACTATTCGAACGAGGTCAACAACAGCGTCGACGTCGATATCTATGACAGCGATGATGAGCTCATAGGACAGTGGAGTCTCATTTCCTACGGGAGGAGCCAGGACGGGGCGAATGACTGGACCACGGCTCTGCTCATCCTGCTTGCGCTCGTCCTGCTCATCATCATTGCGATTGCCGTCCTTCTGTTGAGAAGGAGATCTCGAGAGGCGACGGTTGAGCAGACTCCGTCCTCTGGCAAGAGAGCGTGCAGAAGGTGCGGAACGGAGATTCCAGAAGGACAGAGCGCATGCCCGGCCTGTGGGAGGACAATACGGTGAAATAGCCGGAAGAGTTATCGGGTGAATGAGGATGAAAATCGGGAAGTTCCATGTCGGTCTGGTCGTCGCCATCGTCTGTCTGGCACTGCTCGCATCGAGCTTTCTCCTACCATGGTGGACGATTGAACGCAAGGAGAAGTCGCCGGTCCAATACCCCGTTGTGTACTCCAACAGCACGCACGACTTCAAGCTCCTGGGAGTATCGACGGTCCACGTCCACACAATCGTCACCTTCGGCGACCCTGAGGAATGGACGTCTGAGACGTCGTATTCGGACATCGAAGGGTCCGAGCTCAACTTCCATTTCACGGTGCTCGTAATCATGATGGCAATGGCGGCTGTGCTCATCGTGCTCTTTGTGGTTCTACACGTCATGGCCGCGAAAAGGGCGGGACTGAGGACGATTGCTCTCATCCTGGGGTTCGCGGTGATTTTCCTGGCCCTTGGCTCTGCGGCATATCTCCACGCGAACGTGCCCTCCGCGGTCGGGGACTCGCGGAGTAGCGTTGAGACCGCCCTCGACACACCCCTTCCTGACATCCAGACCTTCGCTGACTCAGACCTGAACGAAACCCACACCCGGAGCATAACAACAACATGGGGGCCGTCCATCGGATGGTATTCCGCCTTCGTTGTGTGCGTGATAATGCTGTTCGCAATTTGGTTCACCGAGTCCCGTCCGAAAACCGAGGAGGAGCCAGAAGAGGAGCCAGAGGACTAGCGCAGCTTCGAGAGGTCCACCGGCCTGTCTTCGAGCACGATCCTGATGATGTGCCTAGATGTCTTAGGCGGGTAAACGTTATCGCTCAGGCCCATGGAGATGATCTCGTCCTTCGTTATCTCATTGACGACCGCTCCGGGCCAGGTCACGACCTCGATGGCATCGTCCGTGTAGTCGACGAGGTAGACAGATATCCTGTTGCATCCCAGCCTCTTGAGCGCCTCGAACCTGTGATGCCCGTCCAGAATGACGTAGGTCTTTTCGTCCACCACGATGGGTTTGAAGAGGGCGCCGTCCTTGGCGATCTGGTCCACGAGGCAGTCGAGCACGTCGGACTTTATCTCTTCATGGCTGTGCAGAACCTCGATTTCCAGGATCTCGAAGCGTGACCTCATCCATACTCCCTCATCCTCTGAATACGTGATTCCCTGCAAAACAGAACCCCGCCCCTGAGGGCTCGGCATGCCCCATGCGTCCGAGTATGGCTGGAGGACTTAAAAACATTCCCTGGGCTACTTTCCCTTCTTGAGGCTCACCCGCTTGGGGAAGTACTTCAGGATGATGACGTCGCCCACGCTCTGTATCCAGCGGTAGGGAACCGCCACTGACCTGGATGCCTCCACGAGCAGCGGGTTGGGTTCACCTATGAACAGTCTCTCAACCGTGGAGTTCTCGACGTTCACGATTAGGTTGTTTACGTTGCCAAGGAAGACCCCTTCGTGGGTGTAAACCTGCAACCCTATAATCTCAGAAATTTCCTCCAACATGGCAATCCCATCTGTGCCCTGTATGCGAATCTCAGTATTTTATCTTTTGTGTGGGTGGGTTCCGTGGCTTCCCGCCGGAATCCATCTCGCCCGCAAAAAGGATGACCTAGGAGGCCGCTTTCAACGATGAGATGAACACATATCTGAGCGATGAGGAGTATGACGATTGGTTCTTCGACCTGGGCGGCGCCCGTGATGACTTGGTTCAACTGCTCAAGACGCGTGGGCTTGGACCGGGTTCTCGGGTTCTGGACGTTGCAGCGGGACACGGGACCCTCACTCTGAAGGTCGCTCAGGCGGTCCGTGAGGGTGAGGTCGTCGCGGTAGGTCTGGCGAACGACGTGAGAGACTACAAATGGTTTCGCACTCAGGTTCCTGAAGGTCAGTTCAGCAGCATGGTCTACTACCTGGAGATGGATGCGACACATCTCGAGTTCGAGGACGGACGCTTCGATTTCGTCGTCAATTTCCTCGGGCTCGAGGACATAAGGATGACCAGCGGGGACGAGGGAATGGCACACGCCCTCCAAGAGATGGCGAGGGTGGTCCGTCCGGGCGGTCACGTGCAAGTCGCAATCGCCGTTTATGGAGATGAGCCCGACGAAGTTCTGCTGAAGGAAGTGGAGAGCTTCATAGGTCACGGCGCCGTCTTCCCGCCGCCCGAGTTCCTCAGAGACCAACTGAGAGAGAACGGATTGGAGATGGACGAGGAGTTGCTGCTTGTTCCAGGAAGGAAGCTGACCGCCACGCAGGCAAAAGAGGAGATCAGTTTCGCATGTGAGAGGACGCCCGTGATCTTCCAGGAGTACGGGGTGAGAACCCGGGACTTCGAGGAGGTCTGGAACAGGTTCGGTCTGGAGATTGAGAGGGTGGGACTTGCCCACTACTCACGGATATCGTGCATCGTCGCGAGGAAACCTCTGGGATGATCCGAGAACCGCACCTCGGAGGCGTGCCGAAAGGTATTAAAGCGGAAAATCCATCAAACGGATCGCGATGGAGAACGGAAGCAATCGGAACCGCAACCTGGCCATTCTTGTAATCGTCGTCACAGCGACGGTCGTTGTGGCGACCATTCTCTACGTCCTTCAGATGGAGCTTCCGGAGGACCGTACGCCTCCGAGCAAGGTGGAGGGGCTTGAGATATACGACCTGCACGATGGCAAGCTCTTCCTCTTCTGGGACGAGGCGACCGACAACAGGAACGTGGCAGTGTATCAGATATTCAGGGGCGGCAACCTGCTCCCGACCGAGCCGTCGCATCCGTTCTATGTGGACACGGCCCTCGTGGATGGCACGCTGTACTTCTACCGGGTGCGAGCCGTTGACAGTTCGGACAACGAGGGAGACCTCTCCGACCCGGTCTCGGGCATGCCCACGTCCTCTGACAACGTCCCGCCCAACCGCGTCGAGGGGCTGGTGGTGGAGAACGCGTTCGACGGGAGGCTCAACCTGACATGGGACGAGGCCTTCGACAATGTCGCCGTCGAGCACTACAGGATTCATAGGGATGGCATCGCCCTCGCGGATGAGCCCTTGACGACATTCTTCCAGGACACAGGGCTCACTAACGGACAGATCTACGCGTACGAGGTCAGCGCGGTGGACACCTCGGGAAACGAGGGGCAGAAATCCGCACAGGTGAGCGGTATGGCCACGGAGTATGATTCCGAGCCCCCGTCCAAAGTCACGGGCCTCGTTGTCGTGGACGCGAGGGACGGAAAGCTCAATCTCACATGGAACGCCGCCGCTGACAACGTGGGCGTTGAGAAGTACTACATCTATCGGGACGGTTCGAGGCTCAACGACGAGCCTACAGGGATAGCGTTTCAGGATACTGGGCTAGTGAACGGTCAGCTGTACGAGTACGAAGTGAGCGCTGTGGATGCTCAGGGGAATGAGGGGCCTAGGTCCGACCCCGTCTCGGGAACGCCGACATCATCGGTCCCCAGCGTCAACATATCGGGTTCCATCCACAATGCGACCGCCTACAACATCACCGTGGATTTCGTCTCCGAGGCGTTGGACACGGGTCTCTTCGGGGCCTTCCTGGTAACGGATTCGAACGAGACGGACAGGATGGACCCATTGTCGGATGGTGCAACAGCAGGGAACATCACGTTCCTGGACATGGACTCGAACGGTCTTCTGACGGAAGGGGACGTGTTCGTTATCACCGTCTCAAGCGGGCACGACTACCAGTTCTCGGTGCTCTGGCGGGCGACCGACGATGTCGTGGACACGCACCCGTGGGCGGTGCCCTAGTCCAGCCACCACAGCCAGCCCTTGTGCTCGATGGACAACTTCCCATTTATCTTGCCGCTCAGCCTCATCTTGTTGAGGAAAAGCGCAGCGGAGTCCGGGCATTCGGCGTTCTGAGACCTGAATATCTCCTCGATCTCAATCGTGGTCATGGGACCGCCCTCCTTGAGGATATCCAGGATCATCTCTTCCGCGGTCTCCTTGCTGACCTTGTCGCCTTTACCTGACGTCGATCTGCCCTCCCCAGATGATGAGGAAGGCGGGACAGTGTTCCCGCGCTCCCACTCCTCGGGCTCTTCCAGAGGCTCCCCGAATTCGGGCTCCTCCGGCGGACCTTTTCGACGAAAAGAAGCTACCCACTATAAGAAAGTAGCCTTCAGCATATCACGGAGAACCACAGCACCGCAGGAACCGAGAACCGCGACAGACGCTGCATCCCCTGGCCTGGACGCGAATTGTCTCAAAATAGTTATATAGCAGGACAACAATAGCTCAGGCGTCAGTTTTCCCAGTTTTCGAGGGTATGATATGACGCAGATGGCAAATGAGGTCAAGACAGGGACAACCACACTAGGTATGGTCTGCAAGGACGGTGTGGTATTGGCAGCCGAGCGAAGGGCGACCATGGGGACGCTAATCGCTCACAAGGCGACGAAGAAGGTGTTCAAGCTGGATGACAATCTGGGCTTGACGACCGCTGGTCTGGTGGGAGACATCCAACTGCTGGCGAGATACATAACTGCGGAGGTCGAGCTCTTCAAGCTCAAGCGGAACGCTCCCATGCCCGTGAAGTCGTGCGCTACGCTTCTCTCGAACATCCTGGCGGGAAGGAGGTACTTCCCCTATTGGGTGCAGCTCGTCATCGGCGGCGTGGACGAGGAGGGCAATCACGTGTACTCCCTGGACATGGCCGGAGGGAGCATACCCGACAAGTACGTGACGACAGGGTCCGGATCTCCCTACGTGTACGGAGTGTTGGAGGACCACTACAAGGACGACGTGAGCCTGGACAATGGCATAGACCTCGCGATAAGGGCCCTGACGGCCGCCATGAAGAGGGATGCGGTCTCGGG
>JAGMCJ010000003.1 GCA_023129265.1 Thermoplasmata archaeon
GTCCTTTCTGAGCGTCTCGATCTCCCTCACGAGAGCGGCGTCGATCTTGACACCGTTCAATCCGAGTATCCAGAGGGTGTTCCTCATGATGTCGAGCTCGAGCACCATCCTCTCCCTGGTCCCGGTCTTGTTCAGCCTCCGGTTCATCTTGACGAGGAAATCTCGATGGCTCTTCAGGGCGCTGAGGATGTTGTCTATCCTTTCGCTCGTCCTCAGAAGGTACTCCTCGAGCCTCATGACAGCGCCGTTCAGCTCCCCCATGAGGCCGCCCTCGCCCTTCTTGGTCCTGCTTGTGATCCTGAGGGCGTCCATCACGATCCCTTCACGCTTGATTCGGGTCTCCAACTTCCTTTCCAGGGCTCTCGTTCTTTTCTTCTCTTCCGCCAGTTGCCTCTGGATGGACTTCAGACGCCGTTCGACCTTGTCAAGACGGCCCTGGAGTTTGCTGGCATCCCCTGAACCCGTCATCTGTCTGTTGATTGCCCGAATAGAATAAGAAGTTTGTGATGTTGTTCTCGACCGGCGGATTCTACGCTTGGCTCGGGTTGGATTGTTCATGTCTGGTCTCAAGCCATCCGTCACATGTGCTCAAATCCCTTAAATACAGTACACATCCTAATCGGATGACTATGAGCGACCCCACCACGAGGAGATAACGTCTCCGTCCCCAAATCCTGTGGGGCGTTCAGACCAGGACCGTCCTCACATAGCAAGGTAGCTTGCGGTCAACACGAGAGCAATCTTTTAATATCCTCTGTCCTCTCTTTCAGGGAGGTGTGAAGATGCCGCGATGGAATGGTCCGCTGAATCAAATCGATGAGTTCCGATACGAGATCCCGAGCAGCTACAAGCATGGAATGAGAACGAGCGGGCTGATCTACGCGGACGAGAAGATGATGAAGAACGTCGTTAGGGACAACGCTCTGGAACAGGTCGCAAACGTCGCGACGCTTCCGGGGATACTGAAGAAGTCCATGGCGATGCCGGACATTCACTGGGGATACGGATTCCCTATCGGAGGCGTTGCTGGCATGGACACTGAGGAAGGTGTCATCTCCCCAGGCGGAGTGGGCTATGACATCAACTGCGGCGTGAGAATGCTCACGACCAACTTCACCGTGAAGGACGTGACGCCCAAACTCAAGGAGCTCATCGACACGATGTTCACGAACGTCCCGTCGGGCTTGGGGTCGAAGGGAAAGGTGAGAGTCGACAGCAGAACGCTCACCCGGGTCCTTGAGGAAGGCGCCAAGTGGGCCGTGGAGAACGGCTACGGTTGGCAGGAAGACCTGGAACATCTCGAGGAGGGCGGGAGCATGGAAGGCGCGGACTCCGAGAAGGTGAGCCAAAGGGCGATAGAGAGGGGGAAGTCTCAGCTCGGAAGCCTGGGCGCTGGCAACCACTTCCTGGAAATCCAGAAGGTCGACCAAATCAGGAACGAGGAGGCGGCGAAGAGGATGGGCGTCAACGAACTGGACCAGATAATAGTGATGATACACACGGGCTCAAGAGGCTGCGGTCACCAGATAGCTAGCGACTACATCCGCAAGATGGAGGTGGCGTACAGGAAGTACGGAATCGACCTCCCGGACAGGCAGCTTGCCTGCGCGCCGATAGACTCTCCAGAGGGGCGGGACTACTTCACCGCGATGGCGTGCGGCGCCAACTTCGCCTGGACGAACAGGCAGATGATACTCCATTGGATAAGGGAATCCTTCGAGCACGTGTTCAACCAGAAGGCGGAGGACATCGGACTGAGGGTCCTCTACGACGTGGCCCACAACATAGCCAAGTTCGAAGAGCACGACGTCGACGGAAAGAGAATGAGGGTCTGCGTTCACAGAAAGGGGGCGACCAGGGCGTTCGGTCCGGGCAGACCGGAAGTCACTCTGGATTACAGGGACATCGGACAACCCGTCCTCATCCCCGGGGACATGGGAACGCACTCGTTCCTGCTCCTGGGCACGGACGACGCGATGACGCAGACGTTCGGCTCCACGTGCCACGGTGCGGGCCGCGTGATGTCGAGACGCCAGGCGACGAGGATGTTCAGAGCCAACGAGGTCAGGAGCCAACTGCAGAGGAAGGGCATATACGTTCATGCGGCGAGCATGAAGGGCATCGTTGAGGAGGCTCCCGACGCCTACAAGGACATCCTGGACGTAGTCAGGGTCGCAAACGGTGCGGGGATATCCAGCATAGTCGCACGTATGTCCCCGATGGGCGTTGTGAAGGGGTAGATTGAGGACAGCTCTTCTCCCGATCGGCGATGTGGACGATGACGTCCTCGCGCATCTGGCTCTCGAGCTTTCCATCTTTGGGGACGTTGAGATCCTGCCGAGCGTGGATGTGCCCGAGTCCGCGTACAGGCCGCGTAGAGGGCAATATCTCGCCTCCGACCTTAAGGAGCTGACGGCGTCGTATCCACACGACAAGGTCCTCGGGGTCGCTAACGTGGACATCTACGAAGACCCTCTGAGGTTCGTCTTCGGGCTGGCTGACATCAGAGGGAAGTCCGCCATCATATCGTTGAACAGACTGAGGGGTGGTGCCGAGATCCTCAAGCAAAGGGCGGCAAAGGAGGCCTTCCACGAGCTCGGACACACGTTCGGATTGCGTCACTGCCCGAACAGAATCTGCGTCATGACATTCTCGAATTCCTTGGCGGATACGGACAGCAAGGGAAAGGATTATTGCTACTTCTGCACTCTCAGACTCAGGACTGCGGGAGTATTCCCGTAGGTGAAGCGCATGTTGGCGGAAGTGAGCATATTCCCCATCGGAGAGGGCGTGAGCCTGAGCAAGTGGGTCGGCAGGTGCCTGAAGATAATCGACGGAAGCGGCCTGCGGTACCAGCTCAACCCGATGGGCACGGTAATCGAGGGCGACTACGACGAGGTGATGGAGGTCATCCGGAAGTGCCACATGGCGGTTCTCGAGGACACGGAGCGGGTCTCTACGTACATCAAGATTGACGACCGCAAAGGCGCCAAGGAAGCGATGCTCAAGAAGGTCCAGAGCGTCGAAGAGCGCGCCGGAAGACCCCTCAGCAGGTAATCTCACTCGACTCTCGAGAGAAGAGTCAGGCCTCCTGCGGCCATCACGATTCCATAGAGAAAGGCGTACGCCGGGCTGAACAGCCACAGGAAGCCTGCGACCAGGCTGGCGGGCAGCTTTGCGATGCCCGTGAAGGTGTGATACGTGCCCATCGCTGTTGCCCGGAGATCCTTCGGCGACATATCCGCCACGTACGCTCTCTGGACCCCATCGAGTGACGCCATGCACAATCCGAAGGTCATGAAGAGCACGATCAGGTGAGAGATGTCCGAAGCGAACACGAACCCGGCGAAGGTTACTATGAAGATCCCGTAGCCGAAGGCGATCATCGGTTTCTTCCCTACCTTGTCAGAAAGGATACCCGCTGGGAAGGCGAGCAACGCGTAGGAGATATTGAACAGGAGGTAGAGCGCGATCACCGCATCCATCCTGTTGACGAGTTCCGTGCTTCGATAGACGAGGAAGAGGACTGAAAAGTTGCCTATCTCGAATGTCGTGGCGGCAAGAACGAAGAGCTTGAGATTCCGTGGGATCAGGGAGAGGCTCGCCCTGAAGGATTCCGGCGGGGCTCTTGCGACCGGCTTCTCCCTCAAGCGGAAGACCAGCAGAAATGCGATTATGGCGGGAATCGTCGCTATGAGGAAGATTGTGCGTATGTTCCCGCCAATCCCGCCGCCCAGGAGCGGCAGGAGAACTATGACCAGCGCCGGTCCAAGGACGGCGCCAGCGGTGTCCATCGCTCGGTGAAGCCCGAACGCCTTGCCCGTGGTCTCTGGAGTTGTGGACTCTGCGATCATGGCATCTCGCGGAGGTGTTCTGATTCCCTTCCCGACCCTTTCGAGGAACCTCCAGGCCGTGAAGTCGATCCAAGACGCGGAGAAGAAGAAGAGCAGCTTGGAGAAGGAGGACACGCCATATCCCGCGGCGACCAGGTCCTTCCTTCTCCTCATCCTGTCGGACCAGAAGCCAGATGCCACCTTGAGCAAAGAAGCGGTGCTCTCCGCTATTCCCTCGATCAGCCCGAGAATGAGCGGACTCCCAGCAAGAACCACGATGATGAAAGTGGGGATGAGCGGGAGCATCATCTCGCTGCTCGTGTCCGTCAGAAAGCTAACGAAGGCCAGGATGACGATGTTCGCGGTGAGCCCGGTGGTTATGCGGGAGAGGAACTTCCCCTTCATTGACGCTCAACAGGGAATCATCGCACCGTATAAAGCAGGTTCTCCCGAAAGTTATGTAATGACAATGGCATATTAGGGCGGATGATTCCTTTCGAGGAAGTCAAGGTACTTGACAGAAACGCGGAACATCTTGGGGTTCCGACGTCCCAGCTGATGGAGAACGCGGGCAAGGGGATTGTGGACACACTTCAAGAGGATTTCCAGATCGAAGGAAAGAAGGTCGTTTTCATCTGCGGTACGGGGAACAACGGCGGGGATGCGTTCGTCGCCGCGAGGATGATCGACCACAAATGCACGACAACGGTCGTACTGGCAAAGCCAGTGGAAGATGTCCGGAGCGAACTGTCCAGGAAGAACCTGGACAAGTACAAAGGCGAAGTGATTGTCGGCGCTGACTCAGCATCTTCCGAAATCGAGTCCGCGGATGTCATCGTGGACGCGCTCCTGGGAATC
>JAGMCJ010000030.1 GCA_023129265.1 Thermoplasmata archaeon
GCGATGAAGCTGAGCTAGCTCTTCTCTATAGTATCCAAGTGAAACCAAATGAGCGTGGAAAGGATTCTTCGGGACGCTGAAAAGGTAGTTAGAAAGGTCGTCCCCAAAGACGTGGAGATAACGGAGATTGAACTCGAAGGTCCAGTCGTGGTCATATACACCAAGAGCATGGAGGAGTTCGCGGAGAACAACGACATCGTCAGGCAACTGGCGCAGGGAATGAGACGAAGAGTGGCTATAAGACCCGACCCCTCCCTTCTCTCCCCGACCGAGGAAGCGGAGGAGAGCATAAGGGAGATAATCCCTGAGGACGCCAAGATCACTGACATCTATTTCGAGCACGAAAACGGCGAGGTCACGATAGAGGCCCTCTCTCCCGGTCTGGTGATCGGGAAGCGCGGGACCATTCTGAACGAGATCAAGAAGAGCATCGGCTGGGCGCCCAGGGTGGTGAGGACCCCGCCGATACCGTCGAAGACTGTCGCGGATATCAGGAGCTTCCTCAGGAAGTACCGCGACGACAGGGAGGCGTTCCTGAAGCGGGTGGGGAGAAGGCTCGCCCGCGAGACCGCGGAAGGAGAGAACTGGGTGAGGTTGACGACCCTTGACGGGTTCAGGCAGGTAGGAAGGTCATGCTCGCTGCTGATGACAAGGGGAAGCAAGATAATGATAGACTGCGGCGTCGACGTCTCGTCCGATAACAACGGAAGCCCGTATCTCCAGGCCCCTGAGGTCATGCCCCTGGAAGCGCTCGACGGCGTTGTCGTGACCCACGCTCATCTCGATCACTCCGGGTTCGTTCCCGTCCTGTTCAAGTACGGATACGACGGGCCCGTCTACTGCACGCCCCCCACGCGCGATCTCATGTCGCTTCTCCAGATCGACTACGTCAAGGTCGCCTTCGGGGAGGCGAAGAAGGCTCCGTACGACTCCAGCCACATAAGGGACACAGTTAAGCACTGCATCCCGCTCAAGTACGGCGAGACGACCGACATCTCGCCTGACGTGCGACTGACGCTCCAGAACGCCGGTCACATACTCGGCTCGGCGATCGCCCACTTCCACATCGGGGACGGCATGTACAACGTCGCGCTCACAGGGGACATCAAGTTCGAGAAATCGTGGCTTTTCAACGCCGCCACGAACAGGTTCCCAAGGCTCGAGACGCTCGTCATGGAGTCCACCTACGGAGGCTATCACGACCTGCAACCGAGCAGGAGGGAGGCCTCGGAGCAGGTGAGGGGCATAGCGGCCAGGATTCTCAACAGGGGCGGCAAGATGCTCGTCCCCGTGTTCGCGGTGGGACGATCGCAGGAGGTCATGCTGGTCCTGGAGGCGCTGATGAGGATGAAGCGGATCCCCACCGTCCCGATATATCTGGACGGGATGATATGGGAGGCGACGGCCATTCACACGGCCTATCCCGAATACCTCAACAGCTCGCTGAGGACCCAGATCTTCCAGACCGGGCAGAACCCGTTCCTTGCGGAGGTCTTCAACCGCGTGGACAGCCAGGAGACCAGGGAGAGGATCATCAACGACACGGACCCGTGCATCATTCTCGCGACATCGGGCATGATGAACGGAGGGCCTGTGATCGAGTACTTCAAGGCCTGGGCAGACAACCCGAAGAACGCGCTGGTGTTCGTCGGCTATCAGGCGGAGGGCACGATAGGGCGCAAGATCCAGAAGGAGTGGAAGGAAATAACCCTGAACGACAGGGGCAATGCTCTGACGCTGCAGATCAAATTGGACATCGAGGTCGTCGACGGCTTCAGCGGGCACTCCGACAGGCTTCAGCTGCTCAACTACGTGGGAACGCTCGAACCGCGGCCCGAGCGGGTGATCATCGGCCACGGTGAGGAGTACAAGTGCTCCGATCTCGCGAGCAGCCTATACAAGAAGTTCGGGATGGAGACGAGAGCGCCCATGAACCTCGAGACCATCAGGCTGAAGTGAACCGACCCGTCGGCACTGCCCTTCTGCCTGAGGGAGATGCTCGATTCGGATGTCCTTTTGGCGGGCCGCGGATATTGGATCGAGGTCCCTGAAGACGTTGTCTGGACAATTGTGAACTGAGCGCCGCGACCGGGACAAATCCAGCGTTCATGTTATATTCCTAGACAGCGCTATCGAACCGGATGAGAAGCGTGAAGGATTCCTTCGAGGACATCAAGGACCTCGTAACCTACGACGAGTTCCGCGAGAGGATATCGGACACGGTGAACGAGTTCGGCGGTCTCCTCACCGAGGACGCTGCCGCACTCCTCGTCGTGGAGGAGCTGGGAAGATACGAGGTGGACTACGACAGGATATCGGACATCCAACCCGATCAGGCGGTCCGCGTGCGGGGCGAGGTCCTCAGAATCAGCCCTGTAAGGGAGTTCCGCAAGAAGGAGAGCCTTGGGCGCGTGGTGAACGTCACGATCTCGGACGGGAGCGGGGAGTGCAGGCTCGTCCTGTGGGATGAGGACACCGAGCTGGTCTCGAAAGGAGCTCTGAAGACCGGGGGATACCTCAGAGTGATCAATGGCTATGCCAAAATGACCGACTTCGGACTGGAGATGGCGAAGGGCAGATACGGAGCTATCGTCGTGGAATGATCACATCATTCCTGGGGGCATACCGCCCATGCCGCCCATGCCGCCCATTCCTTCAGGGCCACCTGCTCCTGGCGGGGGGCCCTCCATCTTCCTCGAGGCGATGATATCGTCTATTCTCAAGATCATCGCTGCGACGTCAGTGGCCGACTTAATCGCCTGGGTCTTCACGCGGATCGGCTCTATGACGTTCAGCTTGATCATGTCCTTGACCTTGCCGCTGTAGACGTCCACGCCCGCGTTCTTGTTGGCCTTCTTGCCCTCGTGCTTCGATTTAAGCTCGATGAGCAGGTCTATGGAGTCCAACCCAGCGTTCTCGCCCAATGTCCACGGAATGATTTCCAGAGCGTCCGCGAAGGTCTCGATCGCCAGTTGCTCCCTGCCGCCAACGGTGGAAGCGTAGTCCCTGAGTCTGAGCGACACCTCGATCTCGGTGGCTCCTCCGCCCGGTATGGCCTTGCCGTCCTCGATCGCGACACCGACGACCCTGATGGCGTCGTGCAGAGCCCGCTCGATCTCGTCGACGACGTGCTCCGTCCCGCCGCGGATGATTATGGACACGGCCTTGCTGTCCTTGCAGCCAGTGACGAACGTCATGTCATCGTCGCCGATCTTCTTCTCCTCAATCAGACCGGCCTTTCCGAGCTCCTGCCGACCGAGGTCATCGAGATTGGTGACTATCTTCCCGCCCGTCGCCTTCGAGAGCTTGTCCATGTCGCTCTTCTTGATCCTTCTGAGCGCATACATGCCATCCTTCGCGAGATAGTGCTGGACGAGGTCGTCGATGCCCTTCTGGCAGAAGACCGCGTTGGCCCCGCTCTTCTTCAGCTTATCGACCATTCTCTTGAGGGTCTTCTCCTCTTCCTGGAGGAACCTCTCCATCTGGGACGGGTCGGTGATCTGGATCTTCGCGTCCACCTCGGTCTTTTTAATTTCGAGAGCGGAGTTGATGAGGGCGATTTTCGCGTTCTTCACCCACTTGGCCATTCGCGGATGGACCCTCTCCTTGTCGATAATCATGCCATCGATGAGCTCCGATTCGAGAACGGAAGCCCCGTGCTTCTTCTCGACCTTGATGTTGTCCGTGTCCGCGATGAACCTGCCGTCCCTTTCCTCGACGATCTTCGAAACGGCATCCACGGCCATCGTTGCCAGGTGGTCACGAATGGCGCCCATGCTGCGACCGCCTATAGAGGTTGTCGCTATGTTTATCAGCCTCTTCCTGTCGTTTCTTCTGACGTTCACGGCCATCTTGTCCAGGACGTTCATCGCCTTCTCGGCGGCCATCCTGAAGCCGTTGACCACGATCGTGGGATGAACGTTCTGCTCGATCAGATCCTCGGATTTCTTGAGGAGCTCACCAGCGAGAACGACAGCGCTCGTGGTCCCGTCGCCGGCCTCATCGTCCTGCGTCTTCGCGACCTCGACCACCATCTTGGCGGCTGGATGTTCGATGTCTATCTCTTTCAGAATCGTCGCACCGTCGTTTGTGATTACGACGTCACCCATGCTGTCAACAAGCATCTTGTCCATTCCTCTTGGTCCAAGCGTGGACCGCACGGCTTCGGCGACCGCCTTTGCCGCGGCGATGCTGTTAGACTGGGCACTCTTTCCTCGTGTTCTTTCAGTACCTTCCTTTAGGAGTATTATCGGTTGTCCTGCAAACATGCTGAACCTCCTTCAGAGTCCCTATGTTTGTTCTTCTATATAAATCATTACATTGGTGTTGCGGCAACGGACGGCCCACCTAAAGGGGGTCGAATCATCAGAACATTCTGATTATTCAGAAAGACATAAGTACTCTGAGAGACGTATCATATCGAGGCGAAGAACATGGGAACGGAAAGCAAGAACGGTTCGTGCTGCGGATCCTCGAACGAAGAGACCGCCTGCTGCAAGGTGGAGTCGGTTGTGAGCGTCGATGAAAGGGGGCAGATGGTGCTCCCCAAGGACATCAGGGACAGGGCAGGGATCGGCGCTGGAGACAAGTTGGCAGTCGTCATCTGGGAAAGGGGTGATGAGATCTGCTGCATCACACTGATCAAGGTCGAGGGGCTGGCAGAGATGGTCAAGGGTCATCTCGGTCCCATCATGAAGGATGTGCTGGAGGAGTAATGGAGGTTGATGGAATGCAGGATGATGAGGTCAAGAAGGCAGTGAGGGAGGGCTACGCGAAGATCGCGAAGAAGAGCTGTTCATGCTGCGGGCCCGCGGTTGATACTTGTGGAAGTCCGAGGGGATCCCAGGTCAGCAAGGGCGTTGGCTACACGGACGAGGAGCTGAAGGCCATTCCCGAGGACGCGGACATGGGTCTCGGATGCGGGAACCCAGTCGCCCTTTCCACTCTCAGGGAGGGCGAGACCGTCCTCGACCTCGGCTCGGGCGGGGGCATCGACTGCTTCCTCGCGGCTGGGAGGGTCGGCGAGCAGGGAGAGGTCATCGGCGTTGACATGACGGCCGAGATGGTCGAAAGGGCCAGAGAGAACGCCAAGAGGGGCGGCTTCGAGAACGTGGAGTTCCGGCTCGGCGATATCGAGGACATTCCGGTCGATGACGACTCGGTCGACGTGATAGTCTCGAACTGCGTGATCAATCTCTCGCCGGACAAGGGGAAGGTCTTCAGGGAGGCCTTCAGAGTGCTGAGACCGGGTGGTAGGATGTTCGTCTCAGACATCGTCCTGCTGAAGGAGTTGCCAGAGGCGGTCAAGGCCGACATGGCAGCGTATGTCGGTTGCCTTTCTGGGGCGGTCATCAGAGAGGACTACATCGGGCTGATTGAGCAGGCGGGTTTCCAGGACGTGAGCATCAGGACGGAATCCGGCTGTTCCACGGACGTCCTGTCGAACGACCCGACGGTAAGCGACATGATGAGCAACTTCAACCTGTCCCGGGAAGAGGCGGAGGAATCCATCCGCTCCGTGATCAGCGTGATAATCGAGGGCACGAAGCCTGGTTGAAGGCGAAGAGCTCTAGGCGATTTTCGCGCGCCCTTCTGAACCACGAGCTGCGACAAACGATTTATACTGGCGGAGCGTTGCGCCATCACCGGTTCTGAAGGGGATTTCATGGGAAGTTCAGATTGGCCATCCGAGCTCGTGGAGCTGAACGACGGCAACTTCGACAGCGTGGTATCGAAATACGAGAACGTCGTCATCGACTGCTGGGCGCCCTGGTGCGGCCCCTGCTTCGCTCTGGAGCCCGCAATCAAGGAGCTCGCGAAGGAATACGAGGGCAGGATACTCTTCGCGAAGATGAACACGGACGAGAACCTGGATACCGCCAGGAAGCTCGGGATAATGTCCCTGCCGACCATACTGTTTTTCAGCAACGGCGAGTACGAGAACCGGATAACGGGCGGGGTCCAGAAGCGCGTCATCCAGGAGAAGGTCGAAGAGCTGGTGGGCTCGAGATAGGTTTTTATCTCTGCCGTCTCTTGCACAGACCGATTGCTCGAAACGTTGAGACGAGACTGGCTGGCCCGCATAGGGAAATGGGACCTGATGGACTGGACGGTGGAGACGCCCAACGTCCTCTTCTTTCAGAGCGACAGGGTGCGCCCTCCTGAGAGCTCGGAGGTCCTGCTCCTCTCGAAGGAGATTGAGACGGACAAGCCGTTCGTCTTGGATGCAGGCAGCGCCTTTCTTCCATCGGACCTGTCAGGGGAGAACGTGACGCCGCCGGACCTGGGTTATCCGATGAGCCTGGATGAGATCAACGTCACCGAGGACCGGGGCGACTTCGTCGTCGTCTACGGGCGGAGCGGGGAGCTGGTGGAGCGCGCCAAGGAGCTTCGCGAGCGGGTCTTCGTTCTCGGGAACGCCATGGAAATGCTCAGGCACCCGCTGGAGTTCGCGAAGAGGGTGATGGCGGTCAAGTCCCACATGTCGCCTCACGGGCTGATATACGCCCCAGGCATTGCCACGCCGTCGAACCTGAGCGTGCTCGTCTACTGCGGGATCGACCTCGTGGACTCCCTGAGGTTGGTCATGGAATCGAGCTACGGCAGGTTCCACACGGAAAGGGGGTCCATGCCCGTCGAGGAGGCTGGCAGGAGGATCTGCCACTGCCCGACGTGTGAGGAAGGAGTCACCAAAGACAACCTCAGGGATCACAACTCCCACGTTCTGATGACGGAACTCCAAGTGTGCAGGAACGCCATCGAGCGCGGGCGGTTGAGGGAACTGGCGGAGAGGAGGATGCTCTCGAGCGCTTGGTGCGTCTCGGTCATGAGACATATGGACCGGAGGCTCTACGCCGCAGTGGAACCGAGCGTTCCCGTGACGGGCGGGGAGATTCTTGCCCTGTCCGATGCTTCCCTGTACCGGCCGGACGTGCTCAGGTTCAGGAAGAGACTGCTACGGCGGTACTCGAGGCCGCCAAGCGCGGCGGTCCTCCTGCTTCTCCCGTGCTCGGCCCGGAAACCGTACTCGCTCTCCAAGTCCCACAAGATCTTCAGGCGGGCGGTCAAGGCATCCGCGAACAGGTCTGCGATCCACGAGGTGATGGTGACATCTCCCCTCGGACTCGTCCCGAGGGAGCTGGAGCTATTCCATCCCGCCCAGAACTACGACATACCCGTCACGGGAGACTGGAGCGGGGAGGAGAGAAAGGTCGTTCGCGAAGAGCTGCGCTCCTTCTTGGAGCGCAACGAGTACGCCCGCGTGGTCGTCCATCTCGGGACGGAGAAGGAGCTCCTCTCCGACTTGCTGGAAGACGCCGTGTTCACGTCGGAGGGCTCGCTGACCTCGTCATCCTCCATCGAGGCTCTCGGGAAGGCCCTTTCCGAGGCGGCCGAAGACCTCGAGCGGGTGGGCAGGAGGGACAGGCTCATCCAGGACCTCAAGAACCTGGCCGTGTTCCAGTTCGGGGACGCGGGCGGGGACCTCCTGAAGGACTGCAGACTTAGGGGAAGGTATCCGAACGTCAGGATAGTTGGGGAGAAGCATCTCGCAACGCTCGTGCCGTCGAGGGGGATGCTCTCGCTCACCCTGGAAGGAGGGAGGGTCCTTGCGCGGGAGAAGGCCTATTGCGTCACAATCGAGGACTTCCGCCCTGAGGGGAACGTCTTCGCGGTCGGCGTCACGGGCGCGGACCCGAACATAAGGGAAGGGGACGATGTCGCCGTCGTCTGCGGGGACGAGATCCGAGCGGTCGGTGTGGCCCGCATGCCCGCCAGGGAGATGGTCGAGAGCAAGCGTGGAGAAGCCGTGCGCGTCAGACACAAAGCATAAGGATTTATTATAGAGAATCACTATACGTCACAAGGATGGGATAATGGACGCTCTGGTTACTGCGCTCGTCTCGGGGACCGTGCTCTTCGTGGCACTCGGTGTGCTCATCCTTTTCTTTGATGATATCGACCTCAAGATACTCCTGGGAGCTTTCTTCATCATCGTCGGCACTTCCCTTGGCCTCTTCGCCCTCGGAGTCGCTGACTGGGGGACGGTCGTGCTGTCCCTCTCCTTTGCGCTCATCGCGAAGCAGGTGCTCTCTCACACGCAGTTCTATTGACACGAGCACTTTCACTCTACTCCCCCCTTCTTACGTATTTAAGGGACGAGGACTTCTCTCATCTCACAGGGGTGAAATAAGATGGATGAAGACCACTACAGTTGGGAAGATGTCTACCGCTCATACGGTTGTTCCACTGACTATGAGGATGACTAGATTCCGTGCCCATCCCGTTAAGATAGTTGTGGGGTGATCCCCACCTATCTTCTTTTTTCGAAAAGGTAATGAAGAAAGGTTCATTTATCCTAGGACGGGCAGGTGTGATCTAGTCTGGTCTAGGATTTTGGCCTTCCAAGCCAACTGCCCGGGTTCGAATCCCGGCGCCTGCACTACTAGGTGTCAGCTTCACTGGTCGTCGACGCTGTGCGCGATGTCCTCGAGCTCCCGCACGACCTCAACCATTTCCCGCACGTCCTTTCCCCTGCTTGAGATCTCACAGACGAGCTCTTTTGCGTCCTCGATCGTATGATGCTTCATCCAGTCCATGGCTTCCGCATCGTTCCCCTTGACTTTCTTCTTTCTGACCGCCTTTTTCCGTACCACTGATATCACATCCCTTCTGATTGCTGTCCGATACTTGTCGGACAAATCAAGTGTATACGGCTGCCAATATAAAAACATTCTGCCCCTTCGATTCTGTCGGGTTAGTTAGGATTTTCTGTCTGACATAGTGTCCTCCATTTACCTGACCAGTCAATCAAATCACTCCATCCATCCTCGAAAGGTAGGTCAATCTGCGCAACCTCTGCGGGTGTTTTTCCCTTCAAGCTCTGATGACCTCTCAGGAAGTTGTAGTGAATGACGAATCCATTGGGGATTTGAGAATCGGGAGATTTCAAACCCCGCATGACTCGGGTTCGATCCTTCAACGTCCCATGCCACCGCTCAATCAGGATATTCTCTTTCACATGCTCTATTGAGATGTGGTTCACCTTTCGGTGCGGGATTCGGGAATAGAACTGCTTGTTGATTGCTCTGTGATAGGTCGGCATTCCATCAGTCGTAATCGTGTGTGGTCGTGGCTTGTTGCTCGCACAGATTCGGAAGAAAGCCTTTCCCTCATCCATTGACCTGCCCTCTGAGATGTGGTTGCCGACAACGAACCGCGTTCCCTCGTCAATGCAATCCCAATGGTAGTGTTGTCGCCCTCTGAATTTCAAGATCGTCTCATCAGCATACCACGCACCCGATAGTGCGGGTCTGAATGTGGAAAGGTAATCTCTGACCAATGGAGTGTATTTCTGTATCCAATCCCAGATTACATCGTGGCCAACATCGACCTTTGCGAACTTCCTGAGAAGTCTCTGAACCTTGCGGAGTGATTGACCTTCATAATAAGCGTCAAGTGCGAGGGCGACAGCCTCTTTCGACTTCCGCGCTCTCGGAAGTTTGCCATTATTGAAGAACTGGTGGCCACATTCCTTGCACTTGAATAGCTGGCGACCCTTGTTCTTGCCGTTCTTGACAACTTCATCCGATCCGCACCACTTACACAATCCCCTCCTATCAAATGATTTATTAGCCAGTTCATCTATACATACTACTCGGGGTCGTTTGCTCATACCAATCGGCCTCCCAGTCCAGCGGGTGTGTTCGCACCTGCTGGACTCTAAACAACCATACGCGCAGAGGTATATCTGGCTAAGTCTGGGGGGTTTGTGAAAACTGCGTCCAGTTCGGGAAAAACGCTTCGAGAATGCTCTCAGAGGCTTTTTGGCGGGTTTTGAGATACTTTCACTTTTGGCTTAGAATGTCCCCCTCAACTAAGATACTCTTTTCGAAGGTCTCTGAGGGACTGTGCGACCATTGCGAAAGCCAGTTGTGATTTCGACTCTAAAGCAATCCTGATTTCCCTCTCAAGCATATTCACAGCGAAATCCTCCAGCACCCCAAAGTCTCTCAGGCTCTCCAATTCCCTTTCGATTTCTCTGAGGTCGCTCTGATGGGATTCGTCTGCCAAATAGTCGCATACATGGGCATTCAGAGTCAATAGACTCAAACGTGCGAGACCTTCAGCATCTTCCGATGTGAATGTTATGGTCGTTGCACCCTCGTCTGTGTGAAGTCCTTCTTCTCCAGTCCCGATAACCATCCGTTTGAGTATCTTGTAGTAGTTCCCGCCACTCTGCACACATAATCCAGCAGATGTTGCCCAATTGATGAACGCTCTGATGTACTGAAGTAGGCTACTATCCTTCAAGTCAGCATACCCGATCTTTCTAAACAGTTTTACGAGGTCGCTTGTCTTGAACTTCTCACGACCATCACAGATCCACGCCCAATGGAATCGGAAATCAAAATCGTTCTTCAGAGTCTCTCGAAGAATAGCCCTTTCACCCTCTCCGTTGGATTTCTCACGCGCAGACAGAAGTTCGTGGCCTCTCGATGTAAGAGATAGCCCGCCAGCATCATCTTTGAGAAGGGCAAAACCCTTCGCTATGTTGATAAGGTCGGACCTTGTTTTCGTTTCTATATCACTCAGGTCAGGTTGATTCTTGCCTCTAAATCGTAGCAGGAAAATCCTCAAAGGCTTGTATTTGACTCTGAGTTTTATGTTCGGGCCTTTTACCATATTCTTCACCTCTCGTTATGTCGTCAGCTTTCGCCAACTTAATATGCCCAAAAGCCTGTAATACCCTTGTCTCAGGGACTGTCCTTTGGGCATATCCTTGGGATGGGAGCGAAACTGTATCTCTCCAGCCCTCGGTCGCATCTGCGCTGGTCTGCACATGACTGCTTCGCAAATGCAACCGCAAACAGCTTTACGCTGTTAGATGGCTTCAAGCCACGGGTTTCTGGGATACAGCCCCCAGCGCTCTGAACGCGGGGCGCTCCCATTCTTCGTAATATACTCTGGCGATTATAAAGGTATGCTCGGTACCCTTGGAGAAGATATTTCTAATCATGTGCCTATTCCTGATGTATGAAAACGAACGCCATCTACTGTGGCGATTGCGGGGATATGCTCATGAATCATTTCCGAGGAGGTTGCGTGGACCTTATCTACATGGACCCTCCATTCTTCAGCAACAAGCAATACGAAGTGATTTGGGGAGATGGCTACGAACTCAGAGCATTCGAGGATAGATGGAAGGGTGGAATAAAGAATTACATTGCATGGATGGAACCCAAACTGAGAGAATGCCATAGGGTTCTGAAAAAGACTGGTTCTATCTATCTTCATTGCGATTGGCACGCAAACGCACATCTCAGGTTGTTGATGGATGAGATATTTGGAGGAAACAACTTCAGGAACGAGATTTATTGGTATTACTACAACAAGATGCATGACTACCGAAAGAAACTCTTTGCGAGGGCGACGGATACCTTGTTGTTCTATGTCAAGGATGCGAACTCTGATTCCACATTCAACATGCTGGAAGAGAAGAGAGACAAGCCTGTGAAACAACTCATGAGGAAGAAAGTCGATGGCAAAATGGTCAATGTGAAGGATGAGAAAGGTCATGTTATGTATCGCTTGAGGGATAAGCGAATTGTGGACAATGTATGGCGTTTGTCCATGCTACAACCAGCCGACAAGAAAGAACGCTATGGCTATCCTACACAGAAACCCGAACATCTCTTAGAACGAATAATCAATGCATCCTCTAATCCGACAGATGTGGTTCTCGATCCCATGTGCGGTTGCGGAACAGCAATCGCAGTCGCTCAGAAACTCAAGAGAAGATGGATTGGAATCGATGTGTCTCCGACGGCATGCAGATTAATGGTTAAGAGAATGAGAAAACTCAAGGTCAGGATTACCGAAAACGATGTGATAGGATTCCCCAAGACTCTCGGCGAACTCAAGGAACTGAAACCATTTGAGTTCCAGAACTGGGTTTGTCAGAAGCTAATAGCGAGGGCATCGAGAAAGAAAGTCGGGGACATGGGAATCGATGGGTGGATTATGGGGACGATTCCATTACAAGTCAAACAATCTGAGAGTGTTGGGCGGAATGTAATCGACAACTTCGAGACTGCCATGAGAAGAAAGGGAAAGGATAAAGGTATCATCGTGGCGTTCAGTTTTACCAAAGGGGCTTATGAAGAAGTCGCAAGGGCTAAGCTCGAAAACGGTGCAGAGATAGAGCTAAAGATGGTCAAGGAAATATTGGCTGAAGAATGAATATCCTAACTAAACCAACAGAATATGCCCCTTCACCCCGAAGGGTGACGGGGCGCACCCTAGACCGTGTCCGTGCAACCCGAACGGTCGCGTTTCCGTCCCGGCACCCGCTCTCCAGCGGTGCTGGTCGTCCGAAGGTTATAAATCGACCACCATCCATTATCGTTCGGGTGGAAGGGCATGGGATTTCTGGATTCGCTCTTCGATAAGGAGAAAAGGACTCTAGGCAAGGCCTCGAAGAACGTCAAGAGAGGTAAGGAGTGTCTCCAGAAGGGTTCCAGGGATGCCGCCTACGTCTATTTCTCCAAGGCGTCACAGACCCTTGAGAAGAACCGGGAGTTGATATCGAGGCTGACGACCGACTTCTCGGACGTGTACGACAAGCTCGGATATGGCTTCCACGAGATAGGCAGGGACACGGAGGCGAACGGACACATAGACTACGCTCTCCAGCTGGACCCGAACAACATAGACGCGCTCAACCACAAGGGGCTCATGCTCTATCACGGAGGGGAGGCCGAGGAGGCCCTCGAGCACTATGACAAGGCGCTGAACCTGGCCCCCACCAGAAAGGACGTGTGGTCGAACAAGGGCGATGTCCTCGTGGACCTCGGGAACGCGCAGGATGCCGAGAACTGCTTCTTTGAGGTCCTGAAGATCGACGATACCGACATCCCCACCTACACGAAGCTCCTCGTTATCCGCCCGGAGGACGGGAGCCTGTGGAAGAGGAAGGGGATGGCTTACTTCAAGCTGAGCCAGTACGGGGAGTCCGTCAGAGCTTTTGACGAGGGCCTGAGGCTCGAACCTTCAGACAAGGATATGTGGCTGAAGAAGGCGGAGGCGCTGGAGAACCTCGACAAGAAGGAGGACGCCCTCTTCTCCCTGGAAAAGGGTCTGGAACTGGACTATGAGAACACGGCCTTGTGGAAGCGGAAGGGAAGGATCCTTCACGAGCTCGGGAAGAAGGACGAGGCGCTCGAATCCTTCGAGAAGGCCATCACGTACGGTCCGAGGGACGAGGAGAGCCACCTCTGGAAGGGGAGGATACTCCTGGAGCTCGAGAACCACGAGGCGGCTGTCGGGGCCTTCGACGCCGCGCTCGCCATAGACGCGAATTCCCTCGAGGCGCTCAAGGGAAAGAAAGCTGCCTTTACGGCCTTGAAGAGATGGGAGGACGTCATCAGCGCTGGCGAGTCGATCGTGAAACTCGACCCGAGGGACCAGGAGACCTACCTGGGCATGGGAAACGCCTACATGAACCTGGGCAAGCACAGGGAGGCCGTGAGCGCCTACAACGGCGTCCTGAGACTCGACCCAGAGAGCGTCGAGGCCCTCACGGGCAAGAAGGAAGTGCTAATCAAGCTAGAGGACTGGAGAGAGGTCGCGAACGTCTGCGACTACATCATCAGGTCGGACCCTTCGAACAAGGAGGCGCTCTATCACAAGGGCGTGGCCCTCCTGGAGCTGGA
>JAGMCJ010000031.1 GCA_023129265.1 Thermoplasmata archaeon
TGGGCGAGAAGGGTGATTGCGTTTGCCGTTGATCTCGTTCTCGTTACCTTTCCCGTGTGGATAGTCCTTCAGTTTGTTCCGAACGTGAACGTCGCGCTGTTCGGTCTGCTCTCAGGCCTGAGCCTTTTCACATATTCATCTCTGTTTGAGACGTATCTCGGCAAGACTCCCGGGAAGAATCTCATGAGCTTGCGTGTGGAATCCACAGTCGGGGACATGAGCCTCGTATCTGGAATCCTCAGGAGCATAGCCAAGTTCTTCTGGTACATCTTTCCCCTGATAGACACCCTGCTCGGGATGGCAACCGACGGGGACCCTAGGCAAAGGCTCACTGACAGGGTGGCGAATACAGTCGTCGTCAGAGTGGCTCATGTACCCTTGAGGAAGGTAAGGGTGAAGAGGGCGCCTGTCCCTGAGGAATAGCGACAGGGCTAACTGCATTATATACCTCCAACCCCTTCGCTGGGTCGTGGGAGACGTTCTCGTTGCTTACGACGGTTCCGACGGCTCCAGAAAGGCCCTGGAAAAGGCCGAGTCGATGCTGAAGGAAGGCGACCAGCTAGTGGCCGTCTACGTCCTGCCGACAAAGGAGATCGATGGCTTCGCTTACTTCGACTATGAGCTTACCCGCGAGAAGGCGCAGGAGGCTCTCAACGATGTCGTGAAGGAGCTCAAATCGAAGGACGTGGATGCCATTGGCATCTTCCGCGAGGGCGACGTCGCCGAGGAGATAATCAAGATTGCCGCCGACATTCAGTGTGACATGATCGTGATAGGCTCGAAGGGGCTCAGCAAGGTGGGGACCTTCACACTGGGAAGCGTTGCCGAGAAGGTTGCCCGGCACTCCAACAGGATGGTCCTCATTGTCAGGTGAGAGCTAGGGTTAAAATACTATGAGCCGCATTATTTCAGAAGGCTGAGAACATGCTATTTGTCACCACTTTGAAACTGATGCCGGGACAGTACGAGGATGCCACCAGGCTCTGCAAGCATCCCAAGATTCCAGAGAACGTGGAAATCAAGATGTTCCTCGGTCTTTTCGGCAAGCCCGATGTGCTGATAATCTTCGAGGCTCCCGATCCGAACGTCGCCGCTGATTTCGCCATTCAGTTCGGTCGGGTTGCGGAGTCCACCACTGCTGTGGCTCTGCCCATAGAGGAGTTCAAGTGGACTTGGTAGCCTCTTCCTCCTCTTTCTTCTTCTCTCTCGCTCTCTTCCACACCAGATAAGTCAATCCCACCATCCAGACACCCTGAATTATCATGATGCCAACGATGAACCACACTACATTCTCATCAATTTCAACCATGAAGTTCCCCTTTCACGTATCTGGTAGCGGATAAAAAGCTTTTTCATAGCATCCGAAGGTCAATCCAATGCCTATCCCGGTCGTAGTTCATGTCTCCCACTCCGCGGAACCTGACTTGTTTCCATTTGAGAGGTAGACAATGACCAGTTCGTAGGTTCTGCCTGGTACTGTATCGATTCTGAATTCGTCGCCGATGGATAACTTCTCGTCTCCCAGGTCCACGTACGTGAGGTTGCCGACTGTTCCAGTCATGATTGGCCTCATTGTACTGTGTTGATCTGTTGTTCCGTTTACTATCAGGATGGCCATGAACTCCAGTGTGAGATGTTTGGACTCAACAGCAGTTACGCTGACTATTGTCGTAGTCGAATTGGAGGATATACTTGATAGATACATGTATGGTGTGACTTCCGTCTGGCCAATCATGGATGATACGGTGACATACACAACAGCCGCTAGAACCGTGGTTATGGCTACGAGTAGCACAACTGCGATGACAGGCGAAACGGCTTGCCGCTCGCTACTTATCGCCTTCATCACTGTTCAAAAAAAGAGAAAAAGGGGGAGTGACTAAGTAGTCCACACAGCCTTTCCCCTTTCGTTTCCAGAATCCTTCCAGATTATGCTCAGTTTGAAGTCGCCGTCCGGTGTGGTGTCGACGATGAAGTAGTCACCGACGGTCAATTTGCCACCGCCGTCCAGGTCCGTGTATGTGATGTTGTCGGTTGGGTTCCCTGAGAGAGGATCCATGACATCCACCTCTGCACCGTCCTTTATGAGTATCACCTGGAAGCTGGTGAAATCCTTTGCTTCAGAAATACCAGCAACCGCTATCTCATAGCTGTTCGTTCCCCTAGCCTGGGGGGATTGGAACTGAACGTTCGGTTCCGATGCAGTCGTTCCGCCAATCAGGCCCGAAACCATGACGTACAGAACAGCCGCCAATACCACGGTGATTGCCACCATCAGAATGGTAGCAATAACCGGAGACACAGCCTTCTCATTCCTTCGAATGATCCAAGCTCTTTTCATGTCGTGTCACTCCTGTAGGTTACCCTACAATCCTTACTTTATGCTCGGTTGGATATAAACGTTTCGCTCGAAGAATCGATAATAGGAATCCGTACCCGTCATTTCGGTGTGATGCCTTCTTTGGTAATCTTGTACTCGTAGATTCCAGTCATTTCCGGATGATTCCTCACCTTTCTGATGACCAGATAGTTCTTGAACGTGTTCTCTATTCTCTCTCTCTGAAGCTCGATCGAACAGTCCACGATCTCCTCGACGCTGCTCTGGGTGCGAGTAGCATACACTCCTGTGAGCATCGTGAGCAGAGCCACTCCCCCCTGATGCTGGGTGTGCCCCTTTATTGTCCTCAGGGAGGAAAGGACGTCCACATGGTCGTAGTACTCCAGGAAGAAGTCCAACGAGTCCACCACGACTCGGAAAGGAGGGTCCAGTCTGGACGTTTCGTAGGTCAGGGCGGTGAGGAAGTTCACGCCGGCCCTATCCTCCACCTTCTCCTTCGTGTGAGCCATGATGTCCTTCATGGTTATCCCCTCCTGGCGATAGCGGCTTATCTCGAGTTCCTTGGAAAGCACGTTCCTGTAATACTGGTCCGCGATGTTGATTATCTTCATGCTCGACTTCCAGCCGAAGTGCTCCATCGTGGACGTGACGTCCTGATCTCTCTCTGTCGTCGTGAAGTATGCGACGTTCTCGGAGTCTATCCCCGCGCTCGCGAACTGCTTTGCGAAGAGCTCTGTCCCCGAGCCGGGCGGTCCCGCAACCAACATGGTGAATCCCCTGGGTATGCCGTCCATGAGGGACTTGTCCAGAGCCGGAATACCCGTCGTCGTCGTTTCCATCCTACTCACCCGCCGCGATGATCGTCTCGTCAACCACGATATTGAGCATGTTCGAGATGTCCTCGGACCTGTACTCCTCCATGGAGAATATCACCGTATACGCCTTCTTTGCCCTTAGATTGTTCACGAGAAGGTGAAGGAACTCGGAGAGTATTTTCGTGTTGTTGTGGATGGCAAGCGAGTTAATGGAGTCCAGGATGACGATGTCGTTCCTCTCTTCCGTTCTTTTTGTCAGATACTCGACCTTGAGCATCAGGTTCTCCAACATGGTCGGGCTCTCCACGTAAATCGTGTGTTCGTGCTTGGACGACATGCTCATCATTATCTGGGATATGCAGTCCACGAAGTAGATGTTGGACATGTCCACCTCGAGGACCTGGAGGGCGTTGATTATCGACTGCGACGGTATGGTCGATGTGATGTAGATGCTGTCCAGCTCCTTCTTGATCGCGAAGTTGTCAAGGATGCCCCTGATGACGTCGAAGTAGTGCTCCGCCCTTATCTGCAGGGCGACCGCCGACGACTCGGGCAGGGTCAGAAGCTTGTCAGAAACGTTGGTGGTAACACTCATAGCCTATCCTCCTGCCACGCTTCCTCCCTTCAGCAGTGGCACCAAGAGGACTCCCGCCGAAGTCAGGTCCAAGACATACTTCGTCCTTGAATGCTGGGTCCCCCTCATCTTCACTATCTGCAGTGTTCTGAGCAGGTCTCCTCTCCTCTCGAGATTGCCCATGAATATTATCCCGTCCGCAATCGCCTCCTCGACGCCGAAAAGGGAATATCTCTCCTCCGCGGGGGATATCTCCGAGACGAGCATGCTGGTACAGCCAAGCGAGGACAGAGTGGCCCCAATCTTGAGGATGAAGTCCCTGATCTTCTCCTGCGTTCTGAGCCTGTAGCACACGGACGTTATGGAATCTATCACGAGCCTCTTCACGTCCATCTCCTTGACTATGTCCGCTATTGCCCTCACAAGGACGTCTACCTCTTCCAGCGTGAACTCCAACTTGTCCAGGCCCAATCTCTCATAGACGACTGGCATGTCGACGAAGATGAGCTTCCCTTTCTTTATGAGACTTTCCTCGAAGAAATCGTACGGAATGATGTTGTTCAACAGTTTGGAGGACGATTCTGTGACTGAGACGAACAGACACGTCTCTCCGTCAAGCGCTCCATGAACGAGAAACTCGAGGCTCAGGGTGGTCTTTCCCGTCCCGCAACTGCCGGTGACGAGGATTGTGTTCCCTCTCGGTATCCCTCCATCGAGAGCATTATCCAGACCCTCGATACCTGTCACACATCTCTCCCGGGTGGAGGTTGAAAGGTTCACCTTCGGTGCCATTCTGCGACCCTATCATGCAGGCTTCTTATATTTCTTTTCTTGTTGGTATCAGGACCGGAAAACATGGCTGGGTTCGACGATACGTTTTTAAATCGTGATGTGTGTTGCCAAGCCATGGCGGAGGAGGCAAGACTCCAGGTCGCGCTCGACCTGATGCAGCTTGATAGGGCTGTTCAGATAGCGAGAGAGTCCGTTGAGGGCGGCGTCGATTGGTTGGAGGCGGGAACGCCACTGATAAAGAGCGAGGGGATGAACTCGGTTAGGGCGCTCAAGAGGGAGTTCGCGGGCCATAGGATCGTCGCGGACATGAAGACGATGGACACAGGGGCATTTGAAGTCGAGATCGCAACCAAGGCAGGCTCGGACATCATCGTAATCATGGCACAGGCGGATGACACAACCATCCTGGAATCAGTGAAGGCCGCGAGACGTTATGGGTCGGAGATTATGGCGGATCTGATAGGCGTCGAGGATCCCATTCGGAGGGCAAAGGAGGTCCAGGAACTCGGGGTCGACTATCTCTGCGTGCACGTCAGCATCGACGAGCAGATGATAGCCAAAGGGCCGCTTGGGACGCTCAGATCGGTCTGTGAAGTCGCGAAAGTCCCTGTGGCTGTGGCGGGGGGACTGAACTCCGAGACCGCCGCAGAGGCCGTGAAGGCGGGTGGCATGATCATAATCGTGGGCGGGGCAATCATCAAGGCCGCCAAGGTCAAGGAGGCAACGGAGGCGATAAAGGAGGCCCTCAGGACCCAGAAGGTCGTCAAGACAGACCTCTACAAGAGGTATGAGGAGGCGGACCTGAGAGAGGCCTTTGAGAAGGTTTCCACTTCCAACATAGCGGATGCGATGCAGAAGAGGGGTTCAATGGAAGGCATCGTCCCCCGCATAACGCACGGTACGAAGATGATCGGTCGAGCGGTCACCGTGAAGACCGCGGACGGTGACTGGGCGAAGCCTGTGGAGGTAATCGATATCGCGCAGGAGGGTGAAGTGATCGTCATCGACGCGGGCGGCGGAAAGGTCGCGCTCTGGGGCGAACTGGCCTCGTGGAGCTGCAAGATGAAGGAAGTGGCCGGCGTCGTGATTGACGGGTCAGCCAGAGACATCGACGGAATTATCGATATGGATTTTCCCGTATTCTCGCGTCACATATCCCCCCACGCTGGTGAGCCCAAAGGTCACGGCGAAATCAACTGCGAGATATCGTGCGGCGGGCGGCTGGTTTCCCCAGGGGACTGGATAGTCGGAGACGAGACCGGTGTCGTCGTCATCCCGAAGAGGATCTCCGTGGAGATCGCGAATCGCGCCCTTGACGTTCTTGAGCGGGAGAATAGAATCCGCGAGGAGATCCAGAGAGGCTCAACCCTGTCTCGGGTTCTCGAGCTGGAGAAGTGGGAGAAGGTGGGATAGTGAGAGTGGAGGTTCCCTATGGTGACGGGACCCTCTCTGCAACAATCCCTGAGAGCGCCCACGTGACGGTCCTCGAGCCGAAGGAGGTCCCGCAGAAGGACGAGATCGGGCTCCTGAAGGAGGCGGTATCAGACCCGATTTCCTTCAAGCCGCTTTCCGAGTTCTTGAGCGGCTGCAACGAATTCCTCGTGGTGGTCAACGATGCGACAAGGCAAACCCCCACGGCAAAGGCGCTGGAGGGACTGAGCGAGATTCTACGTGATAAGAAGCCCGAGTTTCTGGTCGCTACAGGGTCTCACAGGGCCCCAACCGAGGACGAGATCAGGTCCATTCTTGGGGACTTCCACCGCGACTTCAGGGATAGGATCGGCTACCACGACGCCAGGAACAGCGAGATGGTCGAGCTCGGGATCACATCGCGGGGAACACCTGTGAAGGTCAACAAGAAGATCCTCGAATTCGACAGGGTCGTTCTGATCAACTCAGTGGAACCCCACTACTTCGCTGGTTACACTGGCGGTAGGAAATCGATACTCCCTGGAGTCTCATCGTACGAGACGATCGAGGCGAACCACAAGTTCGCTCTGGAGCCCACCGCCAAGACCATGTCGCTGGAGGGGAACCCGGTCCACGAGGACATGATCGAAGCCATAGGGTTCCTGGATTCTGACAAGCTGTTCTCCATCAACCTCGTTCTGGACGGGCAGAAGAGGATATTCTTCGTGGGCGCGGGGGACATCGAGGATTCCTTCATGGAAGCGGTCGAGTACTCTCACGAGGTCAACTCCATCCCGGTGAGGGGGCCCGCCGACCTCGTCGTGACTGCGACCTCACCGCCCTCGGATATCGACCTGTATCAGTCCCAGAAGGCCCTCGACAACGCGAAGCTCGTCGCCCGAAAGGGGGGAACGATAATCTTCGCCACGAAATGCAGGGAAGGGATCGGGAAAAGGAAGTTCTTCGATTTGATCGCGGAGGAGGATAATCCTGCCTCTGTCCTTGAGAAGCTCAAGTCAGGATACGAGCTCGGATGGCACAAGGCAGCCAAGATGGCGGAGATGGCCGTGGAGTTCCAGATTCTCGCCATAACGGCTCTGCCGCCGGAGGACATCAGGAGCATTTTCATGAACCCCTTCTCGGACCTGCAGTCCGCCATCGATCACGCGCTTGAATCTCTCGGAAAGGCCTCATCCATCGTGGTCATGCCCATGGGAGGGCTGACGGTACCTAGAGTCCGAGAATAAAAAGGATGTCACGGAAGAACCAGGCAGTCGCGAGCAGAGTTCCGACGACTGCAACGGCCAGAGCATAGACTCCGATGTTCCAGCTGAGGACCTTTGAGCCGTCAAATGGTGGGAACGGGATCATGTTGAACGCCCCCAAGATGAGGTTGATGAAGGCGATGGTCCAAGGAACCCAGAACCAGTCTGGCGCAAAGACGGCAAAGGCGAGCGTCAATGCCAGGAATGCACCCCCCACGGCTGCGTTTGTCAAGGGGCCCGCCACGCTGATCTTACCGCTCTGCTCCTTCGTGATGCGTCCGCTGATATGCACCGCCCCAGGAGCCGCGAAGATGAAGCCCAGGAATGCCGTGACGAGTGCGAAGAGCAGGCCAAAGGAGCTCATCCGGAACTCGGCCCAGCACCCATACTTCTGAGCGAGGAGCTTGTGGGCCATCTCGTGAAAGGCAAAGCCAGTGACGACCGCGACCAGGGACACCCCAAAAAAGAATGCGAATGCATACGGGTTAAACTCACCGGTCAACGGCTTCGTGAAGAATATGGTGAAGGCAAGAGAGAGAACGAGTATCGAGATACCTATCTGTTGGAGCTCAATTCTGCTGAACCTTAGCTTGCCGGGTGGTCTGGCGACATACGTGGCGCGGAAAGATCGGTTGCGTCCAAGCACGCCAACAAAAAGCCCGTCTCCATTAATAGATTATCGGTTCGGGCTATAGGTTGAACTTGGCACCGCAGTTCGGGCACTCGAACCAGCTCTCCTTGAGAAGGAAGTCGCAGAGAGGACATCGGAGCACATGGCTCTCCCTTTTCTTCACTTGAGCCTTTATGACCTCGAGGCTCCGTTTCTTGAACTGCTCGACGTCTTCGCTTAGAAGGCTCTCGAGCTTAGAGACCTCGAACCCCTTCTCCCTCCAGGCCTCTATTTGGTTCCTGTACTCCTCTCGCTCCATCTCTTTCTCGTCCAGTTCCGCGATGGCGGTTGTAATCTCCGAACGCATCTCTTTGGAGGTTGCTGAACCGCGAACGGTGTCCTTGACGAACTCGTAGAGCTCGTCCATGTATTCTCCCAGCTTGAGTGTCTGTCCGTTTATCTGGAGGTCAAGGAAGGCCGCTCCTGCCGCTGCGCCACATATCCTGCACCTCAGGTCATTTGCATCCAATGGTCCTTTGCATCTCGCGCAGGCGAGCTTGTCCTTGGTCTTCTTCTCCGTCAACAACAGTCCGGAGAGCATCAGCCTTCTTGCTATGATTCTGTGAAGCCCCCGCCTTCTTTCGGGCTTGGGAAGGCTCATCCCGATCAGGTCGGAGAACGACTTGATCCCCTTGTCGTACAGTTTCCCCGCCATGTCTTCTGTGACACCAGGGATCAGTCGGAACCTGTGGACCGCCTCGTCTCGACCCGCGTCGTACAATGGCTCCTCCTCCAGCGTCCCTCCGCAAGACGGGCATATCGCAATGTAGGAGTCATACATCTCCCCGCAGCTCTGGCATTCCACTTCCTTCTCGGGAAAGATCGTGCCACACCTTGGGCATATCATCTCCGCAGGAGAAGAAGATAGTCCGCATATGCCGCATACCTGCTCGCTCGCGCTTGCCATAATATCACATGTAGGGAGTGTGGCTGCTACGCGAAAGAATCCCCTCGACGATACTTATTCTTTCGTTTTTGATTATCATCGATGAAAACTATCCAGCAGGAGCGTGTTCTTCTCTCTGTCTCGAGGTCAGGCACCTCGTCGGTGCGGTCAGATCCGCTGAAAGCCTTTCCGTGATTTGTCCTTGGTGTGTGTCGTCGAGGAATCCTCTTGTGCAAGATTTTCCGGGAAGCCAGATTCGCAAGGACCTTGTCTTTCCTTGTGGTCCAGACCCGTAAAATACTAAACCTCGGTCGCCGTGGTTGTGCTGAGTATGAGCGGAGAGGGATGCACTGTTTCGTCGAGGGTCGAGGAGGACCTTTTCCCGTTTCCCAGTCCCAGGAAAGGACAGGACAGCTTCCTGCAGGAGGCCAGGCAGGCCCTCTCATCGGGTCACCATCTTCTCGCCCACGCACCCACAGGCCTGGGCAAGACGGCGGTGGCGCTCACTGCATCTCTAGAGGTCGGACTGCGGAACGGGCTGTTGGTTTTCTTCCTCACCTCCAAACAGTCCCAGCACAGAATCGCGGTTGACACCCTTCGCGGGATCTCGGACATCCGGGGAGGGATATTCGCGGTTGACATAATCTCGAAGCAGTCACTCTGTCCATTGTCCAGCTCGCGGCGCTCCTCCTCGTTCCAGGATTTCTGTGAGCTGAGAATCGCCACGGAGACCTGTCCTTACTACAGGCGGTCGACCAAACCGCTCGTGGACGTGGTCGGAAGACGGATCCTGCACGTCGACGAGGTCGCCCGGATCTGCCGTGCGTTCGGAAGGTGCCCGCACAAAACAGCCATGGATTGCCTCTCAGAGGCAGATGTCGTCATCTGCGATTACAACTATCTCTTCTCCCCCCTAAGGGATGTCATTCTCGAAAAGGCGAAGAGGTCGCAGGAGGACATCGTCGTGGTAGTCGATGAGGCCCACAATCTTCCGTCGAGAATCCGGGACCATCTGAGGGGCGAGACTGGACCACAGGAGATCCTGGCCGCCGCGAAGGAGGCGAAACAGATCGACCGCAGCCTGTCGAGTGTCCTGGTAGCTCTCGCCAAGGAACTCGAGACGCAGTTTGACGACGAAACGAGGGAGGTCAGCAAGGATGTGATACTTGCCCCGCTGCGGAAGGTTCTCGAGGACCGTGACAGCTCGGTCGCATCTTTTCTGAACCGTGTGAGGCAGTGTGGAGAGACTGCCGTCTCCAGGACGACTGGCACAGCGCTTCTCAGCTTCGCTGATTTCCTGGACGGGTGGGCGGGCGACGGGAACCCGATACTGAGGACCCGAAACGGGGAGGAGTTCTCGTTCTTGTTCCTGGACCCCTCGATGATAAGCCGTGAGGTCTTCGAGAAGTCGCATTCCTCTATCCTCATGAGCGGGACGCTCTTCCCCGCCGAAACCTACTCTGACCTCCTGGGCATCCCCAAGTCGAGATGCGTCGTGAGAACGTTCATCTCACCCTTCCCGCAGGAGAACCGACGGGTCGTCCTCGCCACGGAGATGACGACGCTCTTCAAGCAGCGGGGAGATGTGACCTACCAGGCGTACGCGAACCTGATCCTATCAGTGTCCTCTCTTCTTCACGGGAATCTGGCGGTATTCCTTCCTTCCTACGAGTTCCTGGAGAGCGTCCGCCAGAGAATGATGCTTACCGAATGCGGGAAGGAGATGCTCGTCGAGACGCAAGGGTCCACGAAGGAGGAGAAGACCCGCATTCTGGGACGACTGAAGGAGGTGCGGACGAACGGAGGAATCCTTCTGGCGGTCATGGGCGGCTCGCTCTCCGAGGGTGTGGATTTCCGCGACAACCTGCTCAGTGCCGCCGTGATATGCGGGATTCCGCTGACGCCGCCCACGGTGGAGAACGAGGCGCTCCGGAGATACTACTCCTCCAGATTCGGGAAGAGCAGGGGGTTCGACTACTCCTACCTCATTCCGGCCATGAACAAGGTCGTCCAGTCGGCGGGAAGGTGCATTCGCAGCGAATCCGATAGAGCGGTGATAGTATTCGCGGACAGGCGGTTCGCAACCGGCAGATACAGGAGATTCCTGCCCAAGGAGCTCTTTGGCGGGGAGGAGGACGTGGAGAATGCGGTCAGGGAGTTCTTCGGAACGGCATGACATTTTTAACCGCGAAGCCGTTGCGGAACCGAATGCTAATCAAGATAGGGGCGGAGGCCCAGCTTCGCCTGATCACCTGGAAAGGGAGGAGAGCAGTGGAGAAATTCAGGGTCCCGAAGGGCTACAGAATCCCAGCGCTCGACGAGAGGCTCAGGACGTCGAGGCTCAGGACAGAGGTGAAGCTCATGACCGAGGCTCGCACGTTGGGGGTCTCCGTGCCAATAATATATGACGTGGACGTGGTGGAGAACAAGATAGTCATGGAACACATAGACGGAAAGCAGGCGAAGGAGATAATAAGCTCCGGCGCCGACGCAGAGGACCTGTGCAGGAGAATAGGCTCCATCGTGGGCATCCTCCACTCGAACGACATGGTCCACGGTGACCTCACGACCTCCAACATGCTCGTCTCCGACGGCGACATCTACTTGATAGACTTCAGCCTGGGCAGGAAGAGCCAGGGAATCGAGGACAAAGGGGTCGACCTCCACCTGCTCAAGGAAGCCTTCTCCAGTGCCCACTCCGAGAGGTTCCATCTCTTCGATCATGTCATGGCGGGATATAGAGAGGAATGCGAGATGGCCGATGCGGTCGTGGAGAGAATGGCTGTGATCGAGGGACGGGGTAGATACACTTGATCCGCTTCGTGACGACGAACAGGGGGAAGCTCCGAGAGGCCGAGAGGATCCTGACGGGAATCGGAATGAACGTCGAGATGCTCTCCATCGAGTATCCCGAGATACAGGGCGAGTCGCTGAAGGAGGTCGTCCTTTTCGGGCTGAACTGGCTTCGCCAGAAGGTGGAGGGCGATGTAATCATCGAGGATTCCGGCCTGTTCATCGAGTCCCTCGGGGGATTCCCCGGGGTCTTCTCATCTTACGTGTTCAAGACCTTGGGTATGGACGGCATCCTGAAGCTGATGGAATCGGAGAAGACGAGAGGTGCCCATTTCGAGAGTTGCATCGGACTCTTGGTGGATGAAAAAGCGGTCACGTTCAGCGGGACGTGCGAGGGCGCCATCTCCGGGCGGACCAGGGGATCCAGAGGCTTCGGGTACGATCCGATCTTCGTTCCCAGAGGCGAATCGAGGACCTTCGGAGAGATGGGGACCGATGAGAAGAACAAGATCTCGCACAGAGGAAACGCATTCCGGAAGCTCGCCGGTTACCTCCAGTCAAGGTGAAGTACCGCCCTCTGACGTGAGGGGAATCGGAGCGAGTCTATCGTTTCTGGCTCTTCCGATCCTTCTCCCCGTCCTTGCCTTGGTTCTTGTGTGGGCGCTGTTCGGTCCGGTGATGATGTACGCCGCGCTGACATCCATGGTCGCCTATCTCTTCGGACCTTTGGGAAGGGAGCTGGTGATTCCCGCCGCGGTCCTCCTTCTCATGGAGAGCATCTCAGCCGGGATTTGGGAGGTCGTCGCGATCTCCCTCTCCGTTGCCTGTGTAGACGTGTCGCTGGCTCTCTTCGTGGTGTGGAACTTCGCCCTCGTGAGGAGGTCCAAGATCCTCGCGAGGATCACCGACCGAATGGAGAATGCCTTCACGAGGAGGGTAGGCAGTGGCCCAAGCAGGAGGGGATACGCACTCTTGGCGGGGTATGTCGCCTTCCCGCTCCAGTTCAGCGGCGGGTTCATCGCCACCATCATCGGCAGTCTCCTTGGCTACGACCCGCGAAGAATGGTGCTCGCGGTCACGGTGGGCTCTGTCGTCGGGTCTCTGGCAATGGGTCTTCTCACGTATCTGATTGGAAGACCGATATTGGACCTTCTGACCCTGGGCGCTCTGCAACTGGCGGGAATCTTAATAGTGGTGGGCTTCATTATCGCTGCCGTTTACCTCTACTACTCGTACAGGAGGAAGAAAGATGAAGACTGAGGAAAGGAGAGTCCTTCTCACCGGCGGGGCGGGATTCATCGGGAGCCATCTTGCCGATGAGCTGCTCCGCCTGGGAAATGACGTGGCGGTAGTCGACAATTTCAGTAGCGGAAGAAGGGAGTTCATAAGCCATTTGGAATCGAACGAGAGATTCTCTGTCAAGGAAGCGGACATTCTCTCCGATGACATCGAGCCCCTGATCGGGGATTCCGACTGCGTCTTCCATCTTGCGGCCAACCCAGACGTCAGGCTCGGGATTGAGAACACACGCGTCCATCTCGATCAGAACATAATCGCGACCTATCGCTTGCTCGAGGGGATGAGGAAGACCGGGGTGAAGGAGCTGCTCTTCACGTCCACTTCCACGGTCTACGGCGAGGCGAGCCAGATACCCACCGCCGAGGACTACGGCCCGCTCGTTCCGATATCGCTCTACGGAGCCTCGAAACTGGCCTGTGAGGCTCTCATCGCCTCCTATTGCCACACGTTCGACCTCAAAGCCTGCTTCTATCGATTCGCAAACGTGGTGGGGTCCAGGAGCACGCACGGCGTCATACACGACTTCATCGAGAAGCTGAGGGACGATCCCGCGAGACTTGAGATTCTCGGGCGGGAGCCCGGGACTGTGAAGTCCTACTGTCACATATCCGACTGCGTTCAAGCTCTGGTCCACGGATGGAAGGTTCTCTCCGAACCTGTGGAGATGTACAACATCGGCAGTGAGGACGCGATCGACGTGAAGAAGATCGCTGACATTGTCTCAGGGGAGCTGGGTCTGAAGGACGTTGAATATCACTGGACGGGCGGTGTCGATGACGGCCGCGGATGGAAGGGGGACGTGAGGAAGATGCTCCTCTCGATCGAGAAGCTGAAGTCAACGGGATGGAAGCCCACGTATGGGAGCGAGGATGCTGTCAGACTCGCTGCGCGGGAGCTGATTCCAAGGGAATGAGCTTTAAATAGTCATTCCACGCTTTTTCGTGAAAGGGCCCGTAGGGTAGTTTGGTCAATCCTTGGGGCTTTGGGAGCCTTAGACTCCAGTTCGAATCTGGGCGGGCCCATTCCCACCAGTCAGAGCACGTTCTCATCGTGCGTTCTACCGCCAAAAGGGATATATGAAGCGAGAATCCTTCTTCTCTCAACCCACAGGGGGTGCAAGGAATCAGTCCAGCGCTGTACAAGGACTACAAGATTTACTGCTGTTTTGCCCTGAACAGGCTGGTCAGTGAGCTTGACATCGACCTGTATCAAGAAGGCCTGGAGGAGAGGCTAGACGAGATTCTGGAACGGCAGGACGCCACCCTGTCAAAGGAGGACATCAAGCACGAGATCAAATCGAACCACGTGATGACGAACAAGGTTCTGAGCAAGCTCGAGGAAGACGGGTTCATAGGGATATCCCAGAGGGGAAAGAGATACGAGGTCAGGATTACAAAGGAGGGCGTGCTCCACATCAGGCAGTTCAACGAGTTCTACAAGCGGATATACCACGAGCAGATACTCGACCACTGCAAGTATAGGGAAATCCCCGCCTGGGCCCGCTAGCGGTGCCCGCTCGGAACGTCCGAGACGTAAGGGATGAAGTCGTACGTTCCGTCCGGGTTCTCGGAGATCAGCTCCAGCGAGCAGTTCATGAGCGAAACCCCGCCCATTATGACCCCCGCCTCGCCTGTGAGGAAATCATACGCTTCGTCGTCGAGAGACTCCTCACTCTTCCTCGTCCACAGGGCTATCACTCTGCGGGGAGGGAGCTTCGTGAAAGCGGTGATCTCCTCTACTGCCGCCTTGAGCGCCGTGAGGTCCTGGAGCCTAGGTTTCTGGGCGAAACTCTTGATGTAGATGGCATATCCTGGATAACCGAGCTTCAGAACCCTCCACAGAGAGCCTGAACGTCTGCTGGCATAGGCATCAAACTGATAGAAGAACTGACCCCGCCCCTTTAGGATGGCGGGGATCATCACCGCGCCTGGCACCGAGAAGTCCCTCATGAGGTCGGGGTTCCTCTGTGTGAGGAAGCTAAGCACCCTCTGGACCGAGGTCTCGCCCTTCGGGACGTACATCACGGGATCCTCGTCCCTGACGCTCTTGATCACTCTGAACCTTATCCAATAGTAGTCAAAGAAGGTCCTGATCTCGTGGATGAGATTGAGCAGGACGATGCCCAGAATGAAGAGCCCCGTTAGGATTGCACCAAGGATTATGGTTCTGGGGCCCCAGAACAACAGAAGGATTAGGAACGTGCTGATGGTCGCAACGGATATCAGGATGGCCCGTGCGGTAACGCTGTCGAACCATCTGAGCAGGAAGAGCGATGTGAAGAGGATCAGAAGGAAGGGAAAGGAAATGGGAACTGAACCGACAATGAACAGGAAGTCGACGAACAACCAGGCTGCGATGAACACCGTCGCATACTTCACGAGCCTCTTGAACTTGGGATGTTGCTCGGTCACCTCTTCAGCCAGATCGAAAACAGCGGAGATGGGATTCTCGACGGCTCGAGCGTCCTTTCTCATCACATAAATACTCGTCTCAAGATATTTAAAGACCTCAGAAACAATGCGACGGAGCACTTCGTGCGGGACGTGCTGGCTGAGATCCACGCGAAGCTTCCGAGGCCCGCTCAAAGAACTCCCTTATAAGCTTTAGGGAAGAATCTTCTGTAACACACTTCCACGGGTGTAGTTATAACCTCAGGGGGATAGGATTCTCGGTGAGAAAATGTACGAACCAACCACGAAAAAGAAGTCAACGGGGCAGGTTGCCGTTGCCCTGTGTCTTCTGCTTGTGACCGTGGCCCTCTTTGGCGTTGTGGCGAAGATGATGGCCGAAGCTCCTGGACTGGAGAGCAACGAGGACTACCAGATGGTGATAGGAGCGGTAATGTCTCCCGCTCAAGAACCTGACAGCACGAGAAGCTCTGAGGACATCGATTACGGAACGCGCACCGCCGATGTCGTCACTGAGGAACGAGAAACGCAGAGCGTAGAGGAGAAGACACCAGAAACGGAGACGCCTCCGGAGACAGTCGAGGAGGAGAGCGGTGACTATACGGTGGATTCCCCGCCCGGAATCGAGAGTCAGATCGAATCTGCCACCTCGGAAGGCGTGGAGTTGATCACTCCTGAGGACTTCGAGCTCGAGATGCCCGAGATGGACTCCGAGAACCCCATCGAACTGCCAATGTCCCTGCTTGAGGGGATTGACGAAGTGAATACGGACGAGTACGACACGGGGATATTCCTCGAGGCTCTGGCCGAGGACGGGGACGACCCCAACTGCACGAAGACCGTGGAATTCGACTTCGACGACGCTGACGGAGACGGAAACCCCGAGTGGGTGGAGGTCAGGATCCTCGTGGTCTGCGAGATCGATGAGAACGAGGACGGCTATCCGGAGGTCAGGGCCGTGTTCGCACGGCACATCAACCTCTGGGACAACGACAGCGACGGGAAGTTCAACGCCCTGGTCGGATTGCAGGGTGTCCACCTGGCGCTCGACCCGAACAGCGATGGACTGATCGAGTACGAGGCTCTCGGACTCTGGCGGCTCGTGATGCAGGACCCCGAGGGCGACGAGACGCCCAACTACGTCAGCCTTCAATTCGCGGGAAAGCAGGAACTGGATGCTGACACGGATGGAAACCTCGAGTTCAGGCGGTACTTCTGGGCTCAGGCAGAGATCAAGGACGAGACAAACAACGGGATAGCCGAGGAGCTTCACATGGTCCTAGCGGGCTATCAGTCCTACGATTTCGAGGACGATGGAACGATCGAGTACCACGGCGTCGCGAAGCTGGAGATAGCGATCGCGGACGAGAACGATGACGGAAACAATGAGACGACGATGCTATCCTTCGTCGCAGTCGAGGGATTGGACATGGACGTCGACGGAAATCCGGAGCTTGCGCGAGGGCTCTTCGGTGAGTTCGAGGCAAACGATACGAACTCCGATGGGAACGTCGAGTACGTGCACGCGAGACTCGTTGCAGGCCGGGCCTGGGACAACTCGAGCAATGGAAGACCCGAGTACATAGCGGTCGTCTCGTACAAGCTCGAGATGGTGGACGAGATCGAGGATGGCTATCCTGAGA
>JAGMCJ010000032.1 GCA_023129265.1 Thermoplasmata archaeon
TCCACTTTCTTTGCGCCTGTGAGGACCATCTTGCCTGTGCCAAAAAGCAAACAGACCACCTTGGGATCCTCCAACCTGTAAACCAGTCCAGGGAACTGTTCCGGTTCATACTCTATGTGCTCCACGCCGAGTGAGATGGCTATATTGGCGAGGTTTATCCCAGCACCGAGATCAGACGTGGCTACGATATTTTGAACTGTTATCTCTGGATGCCGTTCAGCAGGTATTCCAGCTTTCAGCAATTTGCCGGCAACGATGTCAATTGACTCTCGAACATCGTTGAGAGTCTTCCCTCCAGTGCAAATCACTTTCCCGCTTCCGAATAGGAGAAGAGCGGTCTTCGGCTCCTTTATGCGATAGATCAATCCTGGGAACCTCTTGGGATCGTACTCGGACCCCTCAAGGATCCCTACAATAGCGTTCAAGTCAAAGCTATCCGCGAATCTCGTGGATGCGACTATGTTTTGCACTTCAGCCTTCTTTGGAGTTTTCTGCATGATCCAAGACAGTCAAGGTGATGACTCTAGTAGCGGAAAACCTTTTGCAACTTCATCGCAGCAACCATCGTCCGAGTGAGCAGCCCTTCGTTAACTGACCACTTCATAAAAGTGTCGTTCTTCTTTTCGGAGTCTGTCATTTGCTATGCTGTCCTAGATCATTTCGACTACCCAAGTAGTGTCCGCCTCCAGTCTCACCCAATATCCGTACCCTGCCTCAAGCACTTCCGCGTCTCCGAGCACTCTCAGGAAGTTCGGCGAGGCAAGATCATATCCCTCCACCCTGGTGGCCCCGGTCTCCGCCTTCAAGTCTGAGACTGAATAGGATGCGTTGAATGAAGGGAACCCGATGAGGTTCCATCCCTTGTGAAGATGTACCGTCGTCTGAGCGGGAACCCCGCTCGAGGGTGACGAGGGCTGGTTCATCCTGCGGCGGGGAACGAAGCCGCTGTTCGAGTGCCCGCTCACGGACGCGTTCGAGATCGCCCTGACAGTCGAGGACGCTCCCTACGACTTCGTCCTCAGGCTGGGCGGTACTGAGGATGTTATCACTATTGAGAACATCTCTTTGCTCGAGCTACCCGCAACCCTGGAGGGCCTCGGACTGAGAGTGCAGCTTGATCTCTCGAAGGAGGCTCTTGGATAGATGCTTTCCCACTCCGAATCCGCTCCCATTCCACCAGAGCATTCCTCCGCTATAGCTCCGTCATAGCTCCGATATAGCTCCGTTCCAGGTCCGTTATAGCTCCGTTTCAACCAAGGAATTGCTCCGTCTCAACAAAGACATGACTCCGTCTCAACGATAGCCTTGCCATTATCCTGCTTCTATCCATCCCTGACCAAGCCTCAGGGCACACAAGCGCTCGGGCGGACCCCGCCCGAATCTAAGGCGCGAAGTGCTCGATGTCCAGGATCGATCCTACGCGGTCGTCCTTGAGAACGGCCTTCACCTTCATCCCGTTTCTGACCTCGGGAGCCTTGATGTAGTGCACCAGGCCGCCCTGCGTGCCGTCGATCCTCACGAAGCCTATCACGAACGGCTCGGCGAGCTTATTGTCCTCGATGTCCACGTGGACCTCCGTGTGGGCCACAACCTCGCCCTCGAGGGGCACGTCCTTCCACTCGTCCAGCTCCGCGAAGCACTTCTCGCAGTACATCCGTGGCGGCACGTATGTGATGTCGCACTTCGGGCAGCGCGTCCCCACGAGCTTCCCGTTGTCCTTCAGCTCGCGGAAGAAGCGCTCTCCAGCGATTCCAGCGGTGTAGATGTACTGCGCCTCCATGTCCCCGTGCCAGTGCGTGAAGCTCATTCCTCTCCCTCCTTGAGCGGCCGGAAGTACTTGATGTCCGTGATCGCCCCCTCCCGCTCCTCGGGCGGCTTCCAGACGGCCTTCACGGGCATGCCGATGTGTATGTCCTCCTTCGTCGTCTCGTCGAAGTAGTGCATGATGCCCATCTTCTCGGACGCGCCGTCTATCGAGACCACGCCCACGAAAATCGGGTCCGTGATCCTCCTCGCGTCCTTGTCCAGATACGAGATGGAGTACGTCTCTATCTTGCCCGTGTCCTTGATGTACACCCACTCGGTCGTCGGCTTGAAGCATTCCTCGCAGAACATCCTCGGCGGGAAGAGTATCCTGTCGCACGAGTCGCACTTGCGCGCGATGAGCTTCCCGTTCTTCATCTCCTCGAGGAACCGCGAGATCGCCTCTCCCGTCGCCCAGGCGTACTTGACCCTGGGGTCCCACTTGTTCACTATCACGTCGCCTTCTTTCATCTGCTTCGAGGAAAGCTCCACTCCCCTGGGATTCTCGGGTTTCGTCACGTCATCCCCTCCTCATTATCAGCACGCTGCCATACTGCATCAGGTCACCCCACGCCTGGCAGATGCCCACCTGCGGGTCATTCGGAACCTGCCGCTTTCCCGCCTTCCCCGCGAGCTGCCAGTATATCTCGCAAGCCTTGATCCCCATCGTGGCGGCGATCGGGTTTCCGACACCGAGAAGCCCGCCGGACGGGCACACAGGAAGATCTCCGTCACGCTCCGTGACTCCTTCCCGCGTAAGAATCGGGGCCTCTCCCTTGTCGCACAGGAGCAGACCCTCCATGTGGTGCAGCTCCTTGTAGTCGAACGGGTCGTAGGGCTCGGCCACATCGATCTCCTTTGGCGGGTTCTCGATTTTCGCCATCTTGTACGCCATCTTGGCGGCTCTCGCCACGTACTCCGGGAAGTAGAGGTCCCTGTCCGTCCACATCGTGCTGTCGATGCACCATCCCGCCCCGGAGAGGTAGACGAGATCGTCCGTGAGCTTCTTCGCGACTTCCTCCGATGCGAGGATCATCGCGGATGCGCCATCGCTCGGCGGGCTGATGTCCAGCATCTGAACGGGCCACGCCAGGACCTCCGAGTTAAGGACGTCCTCTATCGTCAGATCGGCCGCCAACTGAGCGCACGGGTGGTCCAGCGCGTTCCTCTTGTTCTTGACCGCGACCCTGGCGATGTCCTCCTTCTTGATTCCGTGCACGGTCATGTACCTGTTCATCTCCATGGCGAATATCCACACGAGGTTGGGCTTTAGCGGGCGGTCGAGTATCGGGTCCCAGATGTGTCCGAACGCCGACTGCGGATGCGGGAAGCAGCTCGACATCTTCTCCTCCGCCACGACCAAGCAAACATCGGCCAGCCCGGACGCAACGTGCCACCAGCCCGCGATGGGCGAGAAGACCGCAGTACCGCCGCCGACGAAGACCCTGAGGTAGGGTTTTCCCGCCCCGCCAGCTCCGTCGAGCAGGTTCTCGCCCTTCAAGTGTATGCCATCGAACGCGTCGGGCGCGGAGCCCAGCACAACGCTGTCCACATCCTTCAGCTCCAGCCCCGCCTCTTCCAGGGCCATCTTGCTGGCCTCATAGCTCATCTCCTTTCCCGTTTCCTGAAGCCTTCTCCTGAAAATCGTCATCCCGCCGCCGAGAACGCAAACTTTTCTCACCACATCACCTCTCGAATATCGCTGCCGCCCCGGAGGCGGTGGGCACACCTCTCCAGGACTGGGCTAGCCCCCTCTCAACATCGTTCAGCTGTCTTCCTTCCGCCTGCCCTCTGAGCTGAAGGACGACTTCCAGAGCTCGGTGCAGTCCTGAGGCCTCGATCAGGTTCCCGCATCCGAGCGAGCCTCCTGAGGCATTGATCGGAAGGTCCCCGTCAGCGTGGAACCTGCCGTTCTCCAGGTCATTTCCCGCCTGGCCTCTTCCCGCCAGACCGACCGCCTCGAGGTGCATGAGCTCCTTGTACGAGAACTTGTCATCGACCTCCGCGAAGCCGATCTCGCTCCTCGGCTCGGCGATGCCCGCCATCTTGTAGGCCATCTTGGCGGCCTCTTCCGCATATGAAGCCCGACCCCAGGTTCTCCCTTCCAGCCAGGGCGTGCCGGAGTTCCATCCGAAGCCCGTTATCCAGATGGGATTGTCAGCGATGTCCTTCGCCTTCTCCGCCCGCGCAAGGACAAGGACGACGGAACCGTCTACGAGCTCGGCAATGTCCAGCTTCTTCGCGGGGCTGAACATGGGCTCGGAGCCCATCACATCGCCCACGCCGACCCGCTTGCCGTACGCAGCCAGCGGGTTCTTCAACGCGTTCGTCATGTTCTTGCTGACCACCCCGGCGCACTGCTCTTCCGTGTTGCCCGAGCCGTTCAGGAACGCGTTCATCTCCATTCCCGCAACGTAGTATGGATGCCCGGCAAGGGGCCTGTTGTATATCGGGTCGAACGCGAAGAGGACCACGTCGTTGTACGTGTTCAGGTCCGAGATCTTGCTGTGCGCTTCGACAGCCACGACGTCCACCATGCCCGACATTATCTGCATGCACGCTATCGCAAGCCCGTGCAGGCCGTCCCCGCACACGGTGCACGTGGGCCTCATCGCCGCCCCGAGCTGGTCGGGCACGAATTCGTCGTAGATGCTGAAGCCCTCCCAGTAGTCCTCGGCACAAGTGACGAAGCTGTCTATGTCCTTCCTCGGGTTCAGTCCCGCGTCCGTATATGCTTTGGACGCTCCCTCAAACATCAGTTCCTTCCAGTTCTGTTCTGACGTGTCCGGTCTGAACTTGGTGGAACCAGCACCAACAACCGCGATTTTCTCTTCCATCAATACACAATCCTAGGGTTCCCGCTCCCCCAAGTGTCAATTCCCTGCCCATATTAAAGCTTGCTTTGTTGAAGCGTATCGACTCGGAATCCCATGATTCGAGGATGCTGTTGTTCTGAACGCTCCTCAGGATGTATGGGACGGAACACGATCTCTTTGTGGCGAGACAGATCCATCGCTTTCGGTTACATGTATAGCCGAAGACTCGCGACTCCTGCCATGGGGGACGGATCTCTCGGTTAGACGTATAGCCGAAGACATCCGATTCCGTGCCCACGCATGTGCTTTTCGGTTGCACGTATAGCCGAAGCATATGGAGGAAAGCTACACAAGCCAGTACATTCACTGACCCCTCCTGTCGACACTTAAGTTAGGTTACACGTATAGCCGCAAAAATCTACTGGCAAAAATCCGACAGAGAGACGGCAGACTCACTATTCAGGGACTGTGCGAATCAAAATTGGATTAATCGCGGAATCCGTTTTGAGGAGGGCTATGCGGGACCCTCTCGGGAGATTGAGGAGAACGTCACGTGTCTGTTTGGCTTCAGGAGAGTCCTTGTGGAAGACGAGTCGTGCCAATCCGTTCTTCACTTTGATGTGGACTTCGAAGACTTGCTCGCTGTAGAACGCACATTCGAGATTGCCTACGACTTCTTGCCAGGGTTGGAGAGTTGTTCCTGAGGCGGTTTCCCTCTCTGCGGACAGATTACCGTGCCCATTTCCACTTTCAGTCCCTATCATTCCTGTTCCCTCTTTTCCCTATCCACTTCTCCACTGCTGTTCGAATGGGCCCCTTCTGTTTCGGGTCCTCGCTCAGAGCATTATTGGATCGGATCACACTCTGCGAAAGCTCATCGGGAGGCAACTCAACTCCCGCATTCCGAGCTGCCAGAGACAGGTAATACCTAACTGCTTTCGAAACCGAGGCGAATCTGCCAGCCTTGACTTGTTCTCGGAGGAAACTCTTCACTTCGTCTGGGACGACTCCACCGACGATGGTGTTCCCCTTTCTCAGCGGGCCTCCCATATTTCTCCTCAATGAATTAATACATCAACTGCTTAACGCCAATACGCTCCTCTCAGAGGAACAAAACCAGGGGTGAAATGCATTGAAGAGGGATTGTCGTGAATGTGGCAGGACATTCGAAACAGAGAATGACCGCCTCAGATTCTGCAAGAAGCACCGCAGGCGGGAGAGGCCACTGAAAAAGATAGAGGATATCCATCAGTGCCGCACATGCCGAACGATACTACAGCAATGCGAAGTGGGATTGGAGGTTGCGCTCGACGAGATCGAAAGGCTTCGCAATGATATTGTAGACGAAACCGAGGAATCCAGAAGAAGGCTTGTGAGAGCGGACGCAGAACGATTCCAAAAGCCAGAGAAATACGAACGACGCCTCGAGAGGTTCGGATGGTACGCGGCAGGGAAGCTTGCTGCCAAGAAGATGCTGAGCACAAGAACCATTTCGGAAATGACCGGATTTCATAGAAGCACCGTCCGACGTCATCTCACTCAACATCTGGTTCCTCTAGGTTACCTGAGGAGGACCGGAAGGACCATAGACGCCGGGGTGAAGCTGGGACAGGGCTTTCCCAGATACCTTCTCTACTTCGTCCCTGAGAAGACTCGCTGGCTGCGTCACGTCGGATATTTCGGATTCACTGATTCAGACATCGAGGACAGCGAGAGGGAGTTCAAAGAGTTGCACAACAAGCTCAAGTTGGCATCGGAGGAGCTGATTCTCTTCTGGCTGAAGACAAGGCTGCGACGGATCGAGAAGGAACTGCTGAGCGCACTGCGCTCCGAAGACATAGATATTGAAACGAAAGCCATCGTGCTGTACGGAATTCGACTGGCAATCGAACCTCTGCTCAAGGGTGTCTTATCCAACTTCGCCCCAACATTGTCAAAGTCTGGCACGCAGCTCGACATACTCCGAGAAGAAATTTCGAGAATCACAAACCCCAAAGCGGATGTGGAACGGGTTCCCCTAGTTCAGATCAGAGAGATGGTTGACGAAATGGAGAAGCCGAAGAATCCCCTGCGAAGGAAGTGGTTGGCATCGGCTACGGTTCATAGTACAATGGGCTACCTAAGCCATAGGTTCAGCTTCGACAAGCCTGCGGTAATCGTAGATTGGAAAGCATGACGTGCTCCGTCGACTTCACACAGATGGGCGCTCTCATGGTGACGGATCTCACGGCGCCATTCCTGCTAGCGACTCTCGATTTGCCTTAAGGCATGCTTATAAGCCAGAGGATTAAGTAGGTCGAGTTGCATGACATAGGGTGCCGAAAGAGGGTGTCGAGAAATGATGCAAATCTGCTGCATGCAGCAGGCCATAGAGGCTAGACGGGGGCAGGGATCTTGAAGTCCGAATCGCAGAAAAGAAAGCACCGATACAGTTTGAATCTGAACGAGAATGAGTACAAAGAGTTCAAAGCTCAGGCAAAGAAGTCCGGTCTCTCCCTGCAGGATTTCGCAAGGTCCGTGCTAGCTAGCGACCTTCCTGATGATGTTCAAGAATTCAGAACGAGGACGCAGAGACTAGAGAAAGAGAATGAATCGTTGCAGGCTACCCTTGAGGGAGCGGAATTCGCACTTGAGAAGGCTCAGGACCTCGAAGATGAGTGTGCAAGGGTCCACAGACAAGTGACCGAGCTGGAAGGGAAGTTATCCAGAGTTCGGTCCAAACCCAAGCCACGCCGCAAAGAGCCTGAGCACAAAGAGCCCGAGCCTGAGCGCAAGAGGCTTTCGGCCATGGCGTGCTTCCTGGGACATGAACCCACCCCGTTTGAGGCGGCCATTCTGGAATTCGCGAGACAACGCCAAGAAAAAGAGCGCCAGAGAAAGAAGGAAAGGGATGAAAGGCTTTCAAGAAAGCTGGATGAAGTTTCCCAAAAGAGGGAAGAGTGGTTCGAAAGGTGGAGGCGCGAACGAGAAGAGCGCAAGCAACAGAG
>JAGMCJ010000033.1 GCA_023129265.1 Thermoplasmata archaeon
GCAGCGAATGCCTCGATGACATCCACTATCTTGTCCAGGTCATCGGGGTTAATCGCATCTGTTCGACCTTCGCTGTCTAGGCTCCTGTACTCTACATCGTTCAAATCGTACGCGCTCACAATCTGAGAGGTTGACCTGCGAGTGATGCACAAGCCCAAATCGCCGTCAGAAATGTGCTCACGAAAAGACTCGAAGCTCATTGATGGCTTGATCTCGTTGAAGAGCACGAGCTTCCTGGTGGATGTGGACTCCGTAGGGATGTGGGGTCCCCCATTTAAGGCTGTGGGGGCAAAAACTGCTCGGTGATATAAGAATATCGCTTCTACATGTAGGTTCCTAGATGCCTTCCGGCACGGCGACTGGCATTTCCTGAGTGAGGGGGACAAATATTAAACCATGCCAAGACAATCTCTGAGAAACCGCAATGGGATTCGAAGAACCGCGCAGTTGGTCGTTATGGATGTTGCAGATTTGAGAAGCGGACTGGCCGACCTCATGGCCAGCTCCAAGCAGGAGCTCCAAGCCCGATTCGTGAAATGGATCGAGAGACACATGGAGTCCCATGAGGTCGTAGTCGACGATGCCATTGGAAGAATCCTAGAGGAGATTGTCTCCATTCTAATCGATTCCGTAAGAGACGGCAGATATGAGAAGGTCCTTCTCCGGCTGAAGGGTTTCATCGACGAGCCTGGGTTCGAACAGGCCGAGGCGGGACTGAGGGCGTTCAGAACCATCCTGGTCAACGAGGTGAACCGCTCCATGGGGGACGTCGAAACCAAGCACTGCACGATCGAGCTCATCTACAAGGATTTCGACCTCATGCTCGATGTGATTTCCCGCTTATATGAAAGGATGTATGCACTGCGCTTGGAGAAGAGAATCGAGGAGAGAACCGCCGAACTGGTTGAGGCACAGGGCCTATACGAGGGACTCGTAGAGAACTCACCAATCGGAGTGTGCATCGTTCAAGATGACATGATAGTGTTTGCCAACGACAGGCTTGCAGGAATCGGCGGCTACGCGAAGGAGGACATCACTGGAGTGGACTATCGTCTCCTTATGGCTCCGGAATCACTGGATAACGTCATAGAAGGCATAGAAAGAAGACAGAAGGGACTGGATGGTCCTCTGACATACAGGACAAAGGGTGTAAGGAGGGATGGGAGCCCAGTTGAGGTTGAGGTATACTCCATTCCGACGACGTTCAAGGGGAAGCCAGCGACTCAGTGCGTGGTGCGTGACATCTCGAGAGAGAAGAAGATAGAGCAGCTCAGACAGAGCTTCTTCTCCAATGTGTCCCATGAGCTGAGAACGCCACTCACGACGATTAGCGGCTACATCAAGTTCCTCTTGGGCGGGAAGATGGGTGAACTCAATCAGTCTCAGATGCAGGCTCTGCAAGCTGCGAACGAGGAGGCGGACAAACTCGACCGCCTGATTGACACGGTCATTGAGCTGTCCTCGTTTGACTCGGAATCATTCAGACTACACTTGGGCGATGTCGACGTTGCGCGGGTGACAGAAGAAACAGCAAGGTCAAAGGAGTCACAAGCCAAGCACAAGGACCTAAGGCTTGAGGTGAACCTTCCAGAGAACCTGCCTCACGTTGTGGGCGATGAAAGGCGGCTGGGACTGCTGATGAGCAACATCATCGACAACGCGATCAAGTTCACGCCAGGGGGCGGGGCGGTGAAGATAGCGGGACACGAGGAGGGCTCCGATGTTGTCATCGAGGTCTCGGACACAGGGATAGGAATACCAAAGGAAGAGCAGTCCAAGATCTTCGACAGATTCTATCAGGTGGACTCCTCGCCCACGAGGATGCACGGAGGTGCGGGGCTGGGATTGTCGATCTGCAAGGAGATTGTGGACCTGCACGGCGGACGAATCGAAGTGGAAAGCGATGTCGGGAAAGGGTCCACCTTTAGAGTGTGTCTGCCAAGGGAAGGGAAGCGGGAATGAAGACGGTTGTTGTCGTGGATGATGAGCCAAGGATCTTGGACCTTGTCGAGAAGATACTGTCCGCGGAGGGATATGAGGTGGTGAAGGCTTCGAGCGGCCAGAAGTGCCTGGACTATGTGGCTCGGAACACTCCAGACCTCATCCTCTTGGACATAAGGATGCCTGAGAAGGACGGTTGGATGGTCTACAGAGAGCTCAGAGCGGACAGGAGGACGAAAGATATCCCCATCGCGATGCTCACAGTGAAAGCTAACGCGATTGATCGCGACATCGCTCTTGATGTTCTGCACGTCGACGACTACATCACTAAGCCCTTCTCTCCAGAAGATCTCGCCTCACGAGTGAAGAATCTAGTGGGTGGCTAGAGCCTCAGTTCGGGGACCCGAATGCACTGCTCACAAGGGGACCGTACTCGTGGTCCTTCAGCAGGCGGGCTCCGGCGAGGGAGAAGAGGACTCTCGTGGGTGGTCGTGAGAAGATTTCCTGCTCCCTATAAGCCTGGGCGAATATGTCGGTCTGCTTCTTGTATTCCTGATAGCTCGAGAAGGCACTGATTCCCAAGGCCTCTTTCCGGTTGAGGGCTGAGAAGATGGTCGTTCCAGCGGTTTCGAGCAGGCTTGGGACATAATACTTCAGACCCTCTTCCAACCTGGGATGGAACGAGCCGTAGGTGAGGACGAGAAGCTCAATCCCCAGGTTACCCAGATTGGGCATCTTCCGGGGAATGATAAGTCCCTCGTCTGCGAACCTTCTCCTCGCCTTGCCTATGGTCATCCTGGAGATTCCAAGGCTCTCTGAGAGCTGGACATCACTCAATTCGGGATTCTCCACCATGGCCTTTAGGGTCTCTTTCTCCTTTGCTCGCAGGCGTGTCGAACGCATCTGGCCGAGTACTGGCTCATGATGGGCCTGTCCTTTCTCAGACCAGAACATCCTGCTCAAAAGAGGATAGAAGTCGAAAAGATTCAGCACATCTGAAAGATCGAAGGGGAAAACCACGACCTGATAACCCTCCTCCATATAGCCCCTTTCCCTGTACTTCTCCTCCAGGGCTCGGATGTTTGCCATCGCGTTCGTGTAGTTTCTTGAGACCTGAATAAGAAGGTCCTGGCGTGGCTCCACGAGAGCATATGTGAACTCAGGACTTTCAACCACAGGCCGAGCTAGGGCAATCTTCTCATCGAACGGAGGAACAGATGAGAGGGTTCCAAACGCAACGACTAGCATCTCGAATCCGAGCTTCTCGAAGGAGGGCATCTGGACACTCCTGAAGTAGTCCTCTCGCTGAAGTCTCCTCCTAATCGCTGTGACAGTTGTCTTCTTCATGCCTAGTTTCTTCGAGAGTTCCCTGTCCGAGAAGAGAGGGTCTTGAACGATGCCGCAAAGAACCCTCTTCTCGCTCTCCAGCAGGTCACGCCTAACCATGACCTCTCAACATACGCCCGACGAAATTTAAAGGTACCCTGTCTGTAAGCGTCCCCTTGCAGCGTTGGGGGAGTAGCCCCATGAGACCGAGATTCATGTTCTGATAGTTTCGTTGCTGTGATTCTGTTCACTGTGCTATCTATTCCCCAGGTCGACGGTTCTGGTGCCATGTTTGGTTATCAGATTAGAGACTTATGTGCAAAGGTTTTTACTCTTTAGGAGAGAGAATGCTCAGGGATTGGCTTGCAACGCGAAGGCAGACACGGGGACAATAACGATAATCAGAGGGTCCTAACGATCGAGCTGGAGTTCTCCAGAGATTGGTCTCTTCAGAACCCAATTCCAATGCTCGGACTTCTCGTTTCCGAGCACCGGGACTTCATCAAGACCGCGAGAGCCAGCAACATTCCTTCCCGCGTCCACAGTGACGACGAACCAAGGAGTGGGGATACAATCGACCCGCCGTTGAGAAAGACCGTTGCTGTCTTGGACGGTCATTTCGACGATGATGCTGAACCTGAGGATGATGAGCCGAGACCCCACGACAGGGAAGTGATTGTACGGGAATGATCGACGCATTCAAGTCAAACTCAAGCACCCTGCTCTCGGGTCCTCCAGGCGTGGGCAAGTTCGAGTTCTCAATCGACTGCGCCGTCGACGTACTCGACAACGGAGGCAGGGTGGTCTTCGTTGCGGTCGACATGCACCCTATCGAGATACGCCAATGGATTTCGAGATACGGCGGTGATGTCCAGAGATGCGAGGGGGAGCGCTTCCTCTTCGTGGACTGCTATTCGCCCACGATTGGCGACTCGCATGATGTGACCCAAGACCCAGACGTATTGAGAGTCGACAGCCTGAGCAACATCGAGAGCATAGGCCTGTGCATCTCGAAGGCAGCCGTCAGGCTAGGGAAACCTGTACGGATCATCTTCTACACACTGTCCACACTCTTCTTGTACAATTCCCCGCAGGCCATGGCGAAGTTCTTCCAAATCGTTTCGTCACGCGTGAAAAACGAATATGGCTCGATTCTGTACGTTCTCCAAGAGGGTGTGCATGATGACAGAACAGTCTGTCTCCTGGAATCTCTCGTCGATGGAGTCGTCCAGATGCGCTATGACGAGAACCTTGGGCGGGAGTGGCGAGTCCATCATTACAGGGGCAGGGTGTCCAATCCGCGCTGGACTCGGTTTGATGCTAACAAGTATGCGTTTGTGACCGCAGTTGACGAGAAAAGGCTAGTCAACGAGTTCCTCGACTATGAGTATGGCTTCTCCCAGAAGAAGATGAAACAGAGCAACGCTGATCTCGTCACCGTCGAGGCAACTAACATCGAATAGCGATGTCGTGAGGAAATGGTGCATAATCATGGAGTCCCTGGTTGAAGAAAAAAGGAGCTGATGTCGATGTCATCGTCACCCGATTCGGACCGCGGAGCTAGCAGCAGAGTGAGGACGTTTGTGGAGGGATTCGATAATGCCTTGGGCGGAGGGGTTCCGAAAGGCAACGTAGTGCTAATATCTGGACTTCCAGGAACAATGAAGTCCTCACTGGCATACAACATTCTCTTCCAGAACTCAGCGCACAGCAACTCAAGAGGATTGTATGTGACACTCGAGCAAAGGCGCGATAGCATTGTGTCTCAGATGTATTCCATGGGTTTCGCAAGAGAGGAGCCCTTGAAGAACATCGAGATATTCGATATCGCCAGAATCAAGAAGGAAGTCGGCGAAAGAACCGAGGCCAAGTTCTGGATTGAGTACTTGAAGAGGGTGATCAACCTCAAAAGGAAAGTCTCCGACTTCAACACTTTTGTTCTGGATTCTTTGGATGCCATGGAGTTCCTGGAAAGAGCCGAGGGAAAGAGGTCCCAACTTTTCCGTCTCTTCGAATGGCTAAGGGAGTGGGGTGTCACCACGTTCCTGATAACTGAGGCCCCGTCCGAGCCGACAATCCAAGGACTCATGGGGGGAGAGAAGCGGAGTGAAGCCGACTACCTCGCTGATGGCATCATCCATCTGAAGATGCATCAAGTCAACGATGTGGATGTACAAAGGAGAATAAGATGCGTCAAGATGCGAGGGACCAGGCATGAGACCAGCTACTTCGCGCTCGTATTCGAGAACGGCGTGTTCAGCATAACAAGACCGATGAGCATGTAGGACAGGAATCGCGATGAAACGTCCGCCGATATGCCCGAGTTGCCAATCACCGAATCGAATGAATGCGGTCAGATGTCGCATGTGCGGAGAGCGTCTCAGAGAGGATAAGAGACCCCGAGGCGAGTCTTCCCCGGAACCTATCGTTCTGGAGCGGGTGATGACGGGCGAGGTTTTCACAGCCGTGTTGGGGAAAGCGGAACGCGAGAAGGAGGAGACAACCGAGCCTGTGGAATCGGGGGTGACAGTGCAGGGAAGCCCTGCGACGCAGGACGCATCGGTATCTGCGGATTACTCAAATCAGGCGAACGACTGGATGGCCAGGGCGAGCGCAGCAATGGAACTCAAGAAGTACGCAAAGGCAATCGAGTTCTTGGACAGGGTTCTTGAGCTATCACCGAGGGATCCAAGGGGATGGTACAAGAAGGGCGTGTGCCTTGCTATGCTGGGAAACCACGTCGATGCCATCAGGTGCTATGAGAAGGCCATCGAAGAGAATCCGGAAGACGCCCGACTCTGGTTCATGAAAGGGAAGTCCCAAACGGAGACCAAATCATTCGTGGATGCCCTCTTCTCGATGGACAGATCCCTAGAGATAAGACCTGAGTTCACTGAGGCCTGGCACTCGAAGGGAGGACTGCTTGAGGTTCTTGGAAAAATCGCGGAGGCCTATGCCTCCTTCTCAGAGACTCTCAGGCTGAATCCAGATCATGCAGAGGCAAGAATCAGGAGGAACAATGCAGAGGCGGTCCTCATAAACAAGGGTCTGCAAACGCTGATTGCTGGGACAACCTCTTGGAGTGACTTGCCAGGCAGCATGCGTTACGATGCCCGGTCTGGACCCAGCACATCGAGGATCGCCCTGATTTCGCAAGCTGAAGATGCCATGTCCGAGAATCGGCTTGAGGAGAGTCTGTACCTCTACGATCAGGCACTGGCCTTGGATGACAGTGACTCCTTCCTTTGGCGAGAGAAAGGGAATATCCTATCCAAGATGGGAAGACACAGGCGAGCAAGTGAATGCTACCAAAGGTCCGCCTCCTTGGCAGGCCAAGCGCCCCAAATCCCACGCGAAGTCGAAAGGGAAGAACTCCCCTCAACGGGTCAGGCCGAGTCTCACGAGGCGAGTCCGACAGCAAGCGCACCTAATGATGACATATACGACTCCGAACTGGCAACCGAAGAAGCGGAGGAGACAGTACAAGGATTGCCACAGCAGGAGACCCTCACGGGGCCAGATACCGTATACGAGGAGACTGCAGTCGGGACACCTCAATCTGACGGGATGGGAGAGGCCGAGATAGGCGCCGAGGATGTCTCAAGGCTGGAGAGGAAGATAGATGAGATTGTTTCATCTGGGGACGAGTCTCCTCCCACAGAGGCAGAGGACGAGGAGGCTTTCATCTCAAGCAAGCTTAGGGTCAAATCAGCAAAGGAGAAGGAGTTGCTATCGACGCATGTGAAGGGGTTCGATGAAGCTCTGGGGGGCGGGATCCCAAAGGGTCACACGGTCATCGTCGCCGGCGCAGCGGGGACAATGAAGTCCTCTCTGGCGTTTTCCATCCTCTTCAACCAGGCCTTGAAACGGGGAAGAATGGGGCTTTATGTGACGCTCGACCAAAACACAGGCAGCCTGATTGCCCAGGCCTCCTCTCTTGGAATGGAGTATGAAAGAGTGCGGAAGTCGCTCAGGATATTCGACATGGCATATATCAAGAGCCACACGTCGAGGACAAAGGAGCAATGGATGAACATGCTCTACACCCAGGTTAAGAAACTAAAGAAGAAACTCGACCTGGATTTCATTGTCATCGACTCACTCGACGCCCTGCTGACGCTTGGCGAGTTTGAAAGCAAGAGGTCCAGGGTTTTTAGGCTCTTCGAGTGGCTGAGGCAGCTCGACGTTACGACTTTCGTCGTATGCGAGAGACCTGACTTCGTGATCGGCGGAAACGTGATTCAGTCCAAGACCGTGGAGGACTTCCTTGCCGATGGCATACTCCACCTTAGGCTCCATCTAGTCAACGACGTGGATGTCCAGAGAAGGATTAGATGTTTGAAAATGCGAGAGGCGAACCACAGCACAGGATACATGGCCCTTTCCTGGGATGATGGCTCATTCAATGTCACAAGAGTGGTAAGGAGATAACATGGCTTCTTCAACGTCCAGAGAGTGGTCAGGGAGTGCAGGACCTTCGAACGAAAGGATCATGACCTACGTTAGAGGGTTCGATGAGGAGATAGGGGGAGGCATTCCTCCAGGACACATTACCCTAATCCATGGCCCGACCGGGACGATGAAATCCTCGCTGGCCTACTACATCCTCTACAACAACGTCCTGGAAGGAAGGAAGGGTCTCTATGTCACGCTCGAACAGGATGCGGAGAGCCTGGCGGACCAGATGGAATCGCTCGGCATGGAGATTGTGGCGGCATCGAAACTCATTCCAATATTCGACCTGAGCAAAGGCAGAGAGAAGCTCCAAGAGTTAGATGAGAAGATGAGGTCGCTCAAGAAGAGGGTCCCGAACAGTCCTGTAGCAGAGAACGGGTTCCTTGGCATAATCCAGGCTAAGGTGGAGGAACTCAAGAGGAAGCGCGGTTTCGATCTGCTGGTCATAGACTCGCTCGAGGCCTTGGAACTAGTTGCCAACTTCCCTGACAGGAGGAAGAACCTCTTCGATTTCTTCGAGTGGCTCAGATCACTCAACGTGACCGCTTTCGTGGTCTCAGAGTCCACTCCGGATTTGTTGGGTTTCCTCAGGTTCCAAGAAACCTTCGACGAAGCTTTCCTCGCCGATGCCATTTTCGAGCTTAAGATGGAGATAGTGAACAATGTCGACGTCCAGAGAAGGATTAGGTGTGTGAAGATGAGGAGCGTCAATCACAAGACTGACTACTTCACGCTCATACACGAGAACAAGTGGTTCGAGATCACCAAAGCGATCTGCTAGGAGGGGATGACCTTGAGATGGAGACGGCTGGGACTCTTCCTGTTGAGGGCTCTGATCCTTTTCATACTTTCTGCTGTCCTCGTTGGCGGGTTCTGGTTCCATGCTGAGTTCTACAAATTCGGCCTTCCCATCTTGATGATTGCTGGTGCAGTGACAGTAATAATAATGGTTCTTGCCTTCAGATTCGCGATTTCTGGCAAGTACCAGTCTTTCTCGAGGCCAAAGGAATCTCTTGAGTTTGAGTTGGACGAGTTGGACAGGGTTAGGCACGGTCTGAAGAAGTCCACACTCAGGAAGCCTCAAGAGAAGCGGGAATTCCGGCCTGGCAGCGTGGTGTCAGCCAGGTTGAGGGGGACCGATGACACTGGAATCCTGAGACTAAGGATAGTCGGCATAGACCGGAAGTACCTAGCTGACTTCGACAAAGGAGATCTCCAGACCCTTGGAATCGGCTCCAAAGGTGAGCTTTCCGAGATGTGGCGGAAGTTGGGCGGGAGACTGGACGAGAGAGCGCACGGTGAACTAATCATCTTCGAGCGACTTGAGAAGGAGAGAGGGAGCTGACGCCTGAATTCATCCTCGTTCTTGTGATTTCGGTTCTCACGCTGGCGGTCTTGGTCGCAGGGATCTTGTTTCTCAATCGAGGAAGGATGAAGACGCTGTTCATCGCGCTTCACATCCTGTTTCTTGTGGTAAACACTTCCTGGCTTGTGGGGAGACACTTCCAGCAGAATGGATTGGACTTTCTCACCTTGTCCTCGACTGTCATGGTTTTCCCCCTCATCGCAATCCTCACCCTTGCGTTCTTCCACGGACGCTCGTTCACAAGAAGAATCTACCTGCCAATCATGATCTTCCTTCCGTCCCTGGGCATAGTCTATGTCTCTATCGTAGAGGCCTGGACGAGCTCAGACCTCTACGACCGCTCCGTTTTCATATACTACATCGTCTCCTGCCTTGCCATTTCCATTGCGGAGTCTACTGCAGTCTGGCTGAGATCCTCAATCTTTCGAAAGGAGGGATATCTCCTCATACTTTCTCTCATGACTATTCTAGCCACTGGACCGGTCTACTACCAGGAGCTGAGAATTCTGAGCGCTAGCGACTTCATTGGTCCGAACCTGGGGTTCCCCCTCTCCGGTGCGGTGATACTGATGGCGCTTCTCAGGACAGACTATTCACCGGTGAGTCTCAAGACAGGGAGAAGGGCTCAGAAAAATACAATGAGATTCCACCCTGAACCTGGAAAGCTCCACTTCGTGCGCGAAGCGAGGCCCAAGTACTCGAGGTCGATCTTCGCTGATGAGCTTGACACTGGGAAGCTGGGACTCGTGCTAACCTCCTCGAGAAGATGGCGATTCGCGTTCAAGCTCAGCACCAAGAATGTTGCCATAATCGAAATCTCATTCACGAACGGAAAGGACAGCATCAGGGCCTGGGATCTGGGTCGGGTCTATCATTGCATCCAGGATTTCGCAACGGCTCATAGGAGTAGCGTTGTGCTTGTCGACGCTTTCCCTTTGCTGGTGTGCAACAATGACATGAGTTCGGCGAGAGAGTTAGTTTCTTCCATGCGGAGCCTCGCGAAACGCACCGATTGCACCTTCCTCGTCCCTTCGTCCCTCTTGACAAGGACTGAGTTCTCTCAACTCATCGGACCTGGAGACAGCGTGATGGAGTTCCCTGACGTCGAGATCAAAGTGCTTGAGATACTCAAAGCCCACGTAGGCAACCTTAGCGAACACCTCCTTCGGAAATATTGCGAGGGGAAGGGCATCATGATCAAGGACTTGCTGCTCGAGGACGTTCCAGACCTTGCTGTGTGGACAACGAGTACTCTGGATACGCTAGGTGTCTACGCGGGTGACAGCGCCATGCTCAGGAACTGGAAGAATGAGTCATATCGTATCTCTCTGGACCTGATGAAATTCTACAACTCCGATATCGAGGAGGCCCAGAGGCTTTCAACGGACCCGCCCGTCACCACGGAATCGCTCCTGTCCCAAGTCGTGCATGCTGAGATGGCCGTCCCGCCGAGCACAAGGAAGGCAAGAGCCAACAAGAGGTCAGAAAAGGCCATGAGAGAAGGACTGCTGTTGGTTTTCTTGAAGTACTTTGGAGAGGCGGGAAGGTTCGTTTTGGCGAGAGAGCTTGGAAAACTGGACAAAAAGCTGGACAACCTTACAGAGGCGGATCTCATACCTCTCGCGGACAAAGCGCAAGAGGCAATGATGGAATTCGGGGAGATCGTGGACATAGACCACATTAGGACGGATATGAAATCGAAGGGGTATCGCATGAGAGATGAGATAGTGGGACTAGTATCAGAAGGTGGTATCGCATGAAACCGAGAATCAGAACGTACATAGA
>JAGMCJ010000034.1 GCA_023129265.1 Thermoplasmata archaeon
GGATGGTTCATGCCCAGCTTCATCACCGCATCGATGTTCTCCCTCGTCGCCACTCCCTCCATCAGGCAGAAGGCGGCCTCGTTTATCATCGGCATGAGCAACCGGTTCGAGATAAAACCCGGGTAGTCGTTCACCTCGACAGGCGTCTTTCCCATCTTCTCTCCGAGCTCCAGTATCGTCGTCGTGGTCTCGTCGCTCGTCTGAAGCCCTCTTATCACCTCGACGAGCTTCATCAGCGGGACGGGGTTCATGAAGTGCATTCCGATGAACTTCTCAGGACGCTTCGTGGCGGATGCCAAATCCGTGATCGAGATGCTCGACGTGTTGGTCGCGAATATCGTGTGCTCCCCGCAGAGGGCCCCGGCCTCCTCGAAGACCTTCTTCTTGAGCTGGGCGTCTTCGATCACCGCCTCGATGAACACGTCAGACCCGCTCAGGTCCTCCATCTTCAGCGTTGGCGTGATTCTGGACAGAACGGCCTCCTTCTCGTCTTCGGTCATCCTTCCCTTCTCCACGCTCCTTGAGAGGTTCTTCCTGATCATCTCCATTCCCGAGTCGATGAATCTCTGCTCGATGTCGCGCATGACTACCTGATGTCCGCTCTGCGCGGCGACCTGGGCGATTCCGTTTCCCATCGTTCCAGCGCCGAGGACTCCGATTCGCTCAATCTTCATGGTCACATCTCCACTATCATGCTGACCGCGTTTCCCCCTCCCAGGCAGAGCGTGGCCAGGCCCCTCCCGGCATTCTTGTTCTTCATCGCATACAGAAGGGTCGTGAGCTCCCTCGCGCCACTGCACCCTATCGGGTGACCGAGGGCAACGGCACCGCCATTGACGTTGAACTTCTCATCGGGAACCCCCAGCTCCCTCCTCACCGCCACGCTCGCAGAGGCGAAGGCCTCATTGTGCTCAAAGAGGTCGAGGTCGTCCATGGTGAGACCAGTATCCTTCAGGAGCGCCTTCACGGAAGGCATCGGAGCTTCCATGACGTACTCCGGTTTCACCCCGCTCGTGTTGTACGCGACCACCTTTGCGAGCGGCTCGATTCCCCTGCTCTCCGCCTCGCTCTTTGCCATGACGACGAGCGCCGCTGCCCCGTCGCTAATCTGGGACGCGTTTCCCGCGGTGACGACCCCGTCCTTCTTGAAGACGGGCTTGAGCTTGGCGAGCTTCTCCACCGAGGTGTCTGGACGGACTCCCTCGTCCTTGTCGAAAACGACAGGCTCACCCCTCCTCTGAGGGATATCGAGCGGGAGGATCTCATCCTTGAACCTTCCCTCCTCGGTGGCCTTGGCGGCCTTCATGTGGCTCTCGTACGCCAGCTTGTCCATCTCTTCCCTGGAGACGTTGAGTCTCTCAGAGATTATCTCGCCGGTCATTCCCATGTGGAAGTCGTTGTGGATGTCCCAGAGACCGTCGAAAACCATCGCGTCCACCAGCTTGCCGTCGAACAGACGATAGCCGTATCTCGCCTGCCTCAGCAGGTAGGGGGACATATTCATGTTCTCCATGCCGCCCGCCACGATGATCTTGTAGCTTCCCGCCTTTATGGCATCAGCGGCCATCATCACCGTTTTCAGACCCGACCCGCACACCTTGTTGACCGTTGTGGCACCCGTCTCGTAGGGAAGGCCACCGTAAATCATCGCCCTTCTAGCGGGATTCTGCCCGAGACCCGCGGAAACGACGTTTCCCATGAGCGCTTCCTCGATGTCTTCACCCTTCAAGCCCGCTCGTTTGACCGCCTCCGAGATGACGTAACCGCCGAGCTGCGTCGCGTTGATGTCCACGAGCGACCCGCCAAATCTTCCAACCGCTGTTCGAACTGCACTTGCCAGAACAATCTCTTCCATCTCCAACCCCCATGCGTGAAATCCGTAGGGTTATTAAAAGCTTCTTTAGGCTGACCGATGCAAGAAGGCATTCCCAAGACGAGACTCGTCACGCGTCTGAAGGCTTTAAGAAGCGGTGGGCGATTCCGCATTCCATGGAATTCAAGTTCACGTATACAGGGATACGAGTTGTGGACCTTGACCGCTCGATTCG
>JAGMCJ010000035.1 GCA_023129265.1 Thermoplasmata archaeon
TCAAGGAGGAGGAGAAGTGGCTGATCGCCTACGAGGATGATGCGTCGAGATACCTGACAAGCTACGGCCTATACGACGGAAGGTCCACAGATGCGTCCATAGACGTCCTCGAGAATGGGACATCCCTCTACGGTGTCCCGGACGCGGTCCTCACGGACAGGGGATCGGAGTTCTATGCATCCGACTATGATGGAAAACCCAAGGGAACATCCAGATATGCTCAACACCTCTCCAAGAGAGGAATAAGGCACATCGTGGGAAGGGTGAACCAGCCCCAGACGAATGGAAAGATAGAGAGGTTCTACGGCACCGTGGAGCAGAAGCTTCCACTCTTCCACGGTGATGTGGACGGGCTCGTCAGATGGTACAACGCAAAGAAGCCGCATATGTCCCTATCCTGGGATGGAAGGAGGTACGACACGCCCTTGGAGGCCTTCTGGTACAAGATGGACCCGGGGAGACTTCTCGGCTACGCTCAGACGTGGTTGTGGGAGGAGACTACATGAGAAGAACCTCTGTTTCCTGTGGATGTCTCTTCTCTCTCGTTTCCTGTTTGCTGCCGTTAAGAGATTTCGGGATAACACAATAAAAGCTCTCATGGGAAAGATTATTAGTTCGCCTCACGAATGACGCACGGAATGAAGGTCAAGGATGTGATGATCACAGATACTGTCGTTCTCTCCCCAGAGGAGACGATTGTGGATGCGGTCGAGAAGTTCGCGAAGCACAGGATCAGCGGTTGTCCGGTCATCGATGACGAGCGACACGTCATAGGCATCATGACGGAGACGAACATCCTGGAGTCCCTGAAAACGCACTACAGAGAGCTCAAGATGAAGGTTCCACCTGAGACGATAATCGGCATCAGCTTTGTGGAGATCGCCAAGAAGAGGGAGGCCGTGGAGGCCTTTGAGCGGATAGCGAGCACACCTGTCAAAGATGCCATGACAAGAAAGGTCATAACGGCTGCGCCAGATGATGAGCTCGAAGATGTGATTCAGAAGATGGTCATGAACGACGTCAACAGGATTCCGATTGTTGACAAGGGCGTGCTCGTAGGGATAGTGACTCGCGGCGACATCATAAGAGCCGTGCAGACGATTCTCTCTTGATCAGGGCTTGAAGAAGCCCTTCAGTCTGTCCTTGAGTCCTTCTCTTCTCGCGCTCCACTGGAACACCCTATCGCATTCCAGACACTTCCCCCACCCGTTGTCGTAGAACTCCAGGTTCCTTGAACCGCAGGCACCGCATATGCCCTCCGTCGGCTTGGCGATGCCCCGCCTTTTCCTCTCCTCCTCCAGACTCGGGGCCAGGCGTCGGGCGAGTTCCTCGGCTTCCTTTGCGAAATAGGTGCCGTTGACGTAGTCGCCCTGGGACAGTATCCCCTTCGCTTTCTCGAGAATCGTCTTCACCTCGGTAACATCAATCCGATACTCCTCGGCCTCGAAGATTAGCGGCTCGACCCTCATGATGATTCTCTGGGCGTTCTCTACCTGCCTCCTTCTCAGCTCCATCGCCTTCTGAATCTGCCTGTGCTGGGACTGCATCGCGGCGTGCTCCGCTCTCTTGGTCAGCTCGTTGCAGAGGATGTAGTCCTTGTTCCTCAGCGCGATCTTCGCCTGCTTGAGGAGCTTCTCGGCTTCAGCCACATCGGCTCCCACGTGCTCCGCTTCTTCCACTATGGCCTTCGTAGCCGGTATGGCTTGCTTGATTTCCTCGATTCTGGTTTTCTTGGCCTTCTTGGCGAGCTTCTCGGCCTTCGCCAGATGTTTCAGACTGACTGTGTAGTTGCCGCTCTCCATGGCGTCCTCGGCCCTCCGGATGATGTCTCTCGCCTTGGAGATGTCGGCACCGAGGTCAGCGATGTCAAAGACGAACCGCCTGGTCGAGAGGAAGGTCTCCTTCGACTTCTGGACATCCGCCGCGTACAGCTTCTTCGTGGCCTTGTCGATGCTCTTGATAATCTTCTTGTCCTCGAATATCGTTCCGTCGGCGTAGGCTTTCTTTGCCCTCATAATCACGGAGATTGCCTTGTCGACGTTCGCGTCTGTCTTTCCGCTTTCCCTTATCAGACCCTCCGCCGAGAGCAGGGCATAGCTGTATGTGTACCTGTGGAAGTTCCTTACCGGGTCATCTATGTCTGCCAGCGCTTCCTGAATCAGAGATAGGGCCTTCGCGTAGCTGCCCTCCTCGTATCTCATGCGGGCCCGGTCGACCAGTTCCTCGACTCTTCGGAAATCCACGTCGACGTTCTTGCCCTCTATGATAACGGGATCCGCCTCAATGTCCTCGAGCGGCGGCAGTTTCTCGGCCTCTTCTACGATCTCCTTGACATCCTCACCGATCTCGGCCGTCTCCTCCTCATCCTTCTTGAGTTCCTCGGCTTCATCCTCCAAGAGGAGATTATCGATATCCTCAACCGCGGCGATCACCGCCACGATGTCGACCTTCTTCCTCAGGCCCTTCAAAGAAATCGAGTGCTTCTTGGCGAACTCTCTGAGCTCTTTGACCTTCATTTTCGACAGTCTGTCCTGTACGGTAAGTGCCATGGATGCTCTCCAGGAAGCTATGCGCTAATCAAATGGTGCGCTAATAAAAGTTTCGACGTCTTTCTCCGGTCAGATACTGGAGGGCCAGACGGATCATGCTGTCTTGTCTATCACGGCACCGATTTCCTTCTCGAAAATCGACATGAGCTCTTTCGCCAACTCGCCCTTCAGTTTCTCGGGAACGAGTTCCATACCCAGTTTCGCGCCGCACTTCGCTATTTTCACGAGGGCGTATCCTTCCTTCACCTTCGCTTCTATAAAATCGGAGACAGCGTCCTTCACCTCTTGCTTCAGCTCTGGATTCGACTCGAGCTTTGCCCTTATGTATCTCTTTATCTCGTCCTTTATGAGGTCTCTGACGGCCTCGATGACTATGTCCTCTGACCTAAGCACGCCCCCGGAGGCCTTGATGAAGGGCTCCAAGATGCTCTCCTCTACCATGCTGCTCCCTATCTCCTCTTACGCTAAAACCTTTTCCGCATACGTTAAATACGCTGGTCACTTGGCCAGAAATATGAAGATTAAGGAGATTTACAACCTGGCGATTAGGATGGGCATGGAGGCGGACCCCAGGGGCAAGAGGTTCGTTCAGGGGGAGCTGAGGAAAACGAAGAAGAAGTACGAGAAGATGAACGATGAGGAGAAAGAGGACTTCGATTTAGAGAAGCTGAAGAATCCCTATTCCGATTCCAGGGTACTCTACGGCGATGGCGACAGGAAGGTCAAGAGAGTGCTGGTGGGCATCGACATGACTTCAGGCGAGGTGGTCATGGCGGACCGACTCGAGGATAAGGGGAAGAAGATCGATCTCATTCTGGGACACCACCCGAGGGGTCGCGCTCTGGCGGAGCTCCACGATGTCATGCACCTTCAGGAGGAGTGGATGAGGAGCCTGGGCGTTCCCATAAACGTAGCGGAGGGGGTCATGCGGGAAAGGATCAGAGAGGTGGAAAGGCGGGTCATGCCGGCGAATCACTGTCAGCCGGTGGATGCCAGCCGGATATTCGACATCCCGTTCATGACGATTCACACGCCCTGCGACAACATGGGATACAGGTTCGTTCAGAGACTGATGAATAGGAAGAAGCCTGAGACGGTGGGGGATGTGATAAAGGAACTGAAGAAGGTTCCGGAGTACAAGGAAGCGGTCAAGAACGCTGCAGGGCCCAAGATAATCATCGGCGCGAAGGATGACAAGACGGGCAAGGTCATCGTCAAGTTCACTGGAGGCACGATGCCGGGCAAGGTAGTGTACAAGGAGATGTCCCAAGCGGGCGTGGGGACCATGGTCGGAATGCACATACCCGAGGACCATCTGGAGGAGGTGAAGAAACACCACATGAAGTTCGTGGTCGCGGGGCACATGGCCTCTGATTCCATCGGGCTCAACCTGCTGGTCGATAAGCTCGAGGAGAAGGGGATTGAGATCATACCTTGCTCCGGCTTCATTAGGAACAAGAGGAAGTAGAGCGTCGGATTGCGCGGGATGTCGCGGGAAGATTGTCGACTTCGGGGAAAAGCCTTTATTAAATCGCAATGCCATTATTACTGATGATGTTTCCAGAGAGAGGGTCAAGCGTATTCAAGGACATGAGCAAGCTCTCCTTCGAGTACCTCCCAGAGAGACTGGTCCACAGGGAGAAGCAGACGAAGCGACTGACGACCCTCTTCAGACCCATCATCGAGTCGAACGTGACGCAGAACGCCTTCCTCATAGGAAGCGTCGGAACCGGGAAGACACACCTCAGCAAGAGGTTCTGCGTGGACTTCCAGAAGTATGCCAACTCGAAGGGGAAGAACCTCGAATATGTGATCGTGAACTGCAGGCAGAGGAACACGGGATCCGCCGTTCTCCTGAAGATCCTGACGCATTTCGATGAGCGGTTTCCAGACAGAGGATTCAGCATAACCGAGATGCTTCAGATCCTGCGAAAGCACATCCAGAAGAGGAAGGCCCATCTCCTTGTGGTCCTCGACGAGACGGACGTCCTCCTGAAGAAGAGCGGTTCGGACCTGATTTACAGTCTTTCGCGTTTCGATGAGGAGTCCGTGGGACAGAAATCGTCGGTCTCCATGATTCTGATCTCCCAGAAGTACGTCCTGGACATGATGGATGTCCCCTCCCTTTCGACGTTCAAGAGGACGAACGTCATCGAGTTCGGGAAGTACGCGGCGGACGATCTCAGGGACATAATAGGCGACAGGGTAGAACTCGCCTTCCATCCCGGGATGGTTGAGGACCAGTCGGTCAGCCTTATAGCTGACATAGCGTCGGAGTGGGGGGACGCTAGGTATGCGATCGAGCTCCTCGAGAAGGCGGGAATGCTGGCGGACGAAGAGAGTTCCAAGGAAGTGACCCCAGAGAACGTACGGGCCGCCAAGGCCGAGACGTATTCCACCATCACGGAGACCAAGATTGCCGAGTTGGACCCGCACAAGAAGCTCGTCCTGCTAGGGATAGCGAGGAGGATGAAGAGGGAGGCGTACATAACCACAGGGGAGGCCGAGGAGGGATACGCAATCACTTGCGAGGAGTTCGGCGAGAGAAAGCGCGGACACACACAGTTCTGGAAGTATCTCAAAGAACTGGATGCTCTGGGGCTGATAGACACGAGAGTGTCCAGAGAGGGGATGGTGGGAAAGACGACGATGATATCTCTTCCAGAGATCCCCGCGAAAGTCCTGGAGGAGAGGTTGGAGAGCGGGTTGAGGCCTTGAGATGAAGAAACCCTTCAATGTGACTGGCGGTTTGTGCCATCTCGTCAAGGAGAAGAAACCGGAGATCAGCTTCAGAATATTCAAGATGATCATGGAGGATGGCATCCCGGGGCTTTGTGTCACCCGCCTGCACCCAGAGAGAGCGAAAAAGGATTTCGGACTCGGGGATGTCAGGATAATATGGTTGTGCCACACCCCGGGAGAGGACTACCACGACCCGACCGCACTGGGGACGCTCCTCAAGGTGATAAACAAGTTCATCCAAGACCACGGTGAGTGTGTCGTTCTCTTCGATGGATTCGAGTATCTTATGATGAACAACGGTTTTCTCCAGTCGCTCCTGTTCATCGAGAATCTGAACGAGTTCGTGATGCAGAGCAAGGCAATTGTATTATTGCCCGTCTGTCCAGACACGTTGGATGGGAAGGAACTCGCGCTCCTCGAAAGGGACCTGCAAGTCATCGAGACTCCGACGGTAGAGAGAGGACTGGAAGCGAGTAGGTTGACAAAACTGCTCGACAATTACTGAGCAAGCTTTATCTGGTGGGCGGGAGTTATTCCCAATGTGGAAGGGAACAGACTACTCCGATTGCTCGCCACCGTGTCTCTCGTCGGTGTTGTGGGGCTCTTTGCCTATTCGCTCGCACTGGAGCCCGTTGACAGAGGGATCGGGGAGATCGGTGCGGAGGATGTGGGCTCTCTCGTGTCCGTGAAGGGCATGGTCGCGACGACCTGGAGGACGTCAAGAGGAGACCTCAACATCATCCTGACGGATGGGGAGGACTACATCCGCGTGTACGTCCCCGAGAAGAGAGCTCCTCAAGACCGGCGCCTCATTCCGGGTGCGGTCGTGTCGGTGAAGGGTGAGGTCCAGATCTACGCGGGAGAGCTGGAGATCTACGTGACCTCCTCCGCGAGCATAGAGATAGTGAGGGAATCGACAAGTGATTCCATACCGCCGGGAGTTCTAGCGGAGATGCCTGATGTCTTTGCGGGAGAGGTCTTGCGCGTTCACGGATCGGTTCGGAACATCCGCGTTCTGAGAGATGCGGACCTTCAGGCGATAGGCACGGTCTTCGACCTCGGCTCGGACGGATACGAAATCTCCTGCATAGTCTTCGGGTGGGATTGGGAAGTGAATCCAATGGGCATCGCTGAGAGCCGAACAACGGTCTTCGAAGCGACCTGGGAATACTACGCGAGGGAAGCGATGTGGCAGCTCGTCTCGGACGGCCCGAGCTTCGGAGATTAGCCCTCCAATTGGACCTCAATGGTGTTGTCCACGTACTCGAGGAACTTCTCCTCCTTCCCCTTTGGTATGGACGCCCCTGCGGCGATCGAGTGGCCACCGCCAGACCCGCCCAGGACTTCCGCTGATTCCTTGAACGCCTCCGCCAGGTTCACTCCCTTTCCCACGAGGTCCTTCGTAGCCCTTCCCGAGATCCGTGTTTTCTCGGTCAGGACGGAAAGGGCCACTGTCGCGAGGTCTGGATTGAGCAAGTACCTCATGGCGACTCCGCCGATCGTTCCCGCGAAGGAGGGGTTCTCGACGTAGAAGAACTGCGTGTGGTTCCTCTCGAACGCCCCCTCGTCCTCCACCTTCTTGAGCCCCACGAGGACCTGACCCAGGAACTCCTTCCTGAGCCTCTTTCCCTCCTCCAGAGCGGATGGGTCGCCGAGACATATCGCGACCCCGACACCGTCCATCCCGAGCCTCCCGCAAGCGTTCACGTAGGCCGCGGTCCAGTTGGCGTAGGTTCCGCGGGATGCGTCCCAGTAGCCCTCCTCGATCGCTCCCTTCACGTCCTCCGCTGTGACGCCCTGCTCGAGCAGTTTCAGTGACATAGCGGAGATGAGCTTGATCTTGGACTCGCCCTCCAGCTCCTCGACGCGCATGTCGGGCGATATGCCCAGGTCGGAGAGGAAGGTGCCCGCCCCGCCCATGTTGCCGGATATGCCGACCACATAGGGGTTGATGGAAAGGGACAGGGCCTCCGCGAGGGTGTCACCGAGGAGCGTGTGTGTTCTGTCGACCCTCATTCCCACTTTCTCTGAAGCTTCCTTGGCGATGGAGCGGTTAAGGCCTTCGAGGCCGCCAGGATGCTGTCTGTCCGCCACAGCTCCCGCCAAAGCAATGCCCGCCAGGTCCCAGTTCTCCTCGTCCATGACCGTGGCCAGGGTGAAGGACAGGGTGGCCGCACAGGCGCCCTTTGTCCCGTCTATTCCGTGAAGGTGAGAGTTTATGTGCACAATCTTCTCGCTGTCTCCTCTGGGTTCGTGATGGTCGAGGACGATCACTTTCGCGGACAGCTTCTCGAGGGCTGGGAGGCTATTGCTACCCATGTCCGCAATCAGGATCACGTCCTCGTCTCCCTCAAGAGCCCCGATGAAGGCCTCGTCCAGTGCTCGTGTCGTGCACACTTGAAAGCTCAGGCCCTTGCGGTGGAGCGCCTTCGCCAAGATACCCGCGGCGCACAGTCCGTCCCCGTCGTAGTGAGAGACCACCTTCACTCTCGTTGCCGAGGACAGCACGTCCACGGCTTCTTCGAGCTTCCTTGAGAAATCCTCAGGCAGTTCCAGAGACATGGCTTCACTTCACTTGAAGCTCAGCCGTTTCAATAGAATACTTCCAGTCCTTCGGCATCACTCCGGTCCGGATGTAGTACTTGGTAATCCTCCTGATCTTGGCTTCGATCAGATGGAGGCCTCTCTTGTTGTGCAGGTCCTTGGGGTTGGTCTTGAGGTGCGCGTTCAGCTGCACCGCCTTTCTCATGAGATTCGCCAGGTCCTCCGGTAGGGAGAGGGTCATCTCGTTCTCCCCAAGTATCTGAGTGATGCTCTTTCCAGTGGCCAGGCGGACGTTGGGCACGCCATGCTGGTCTCTCAAACGAAGGCCTATCAGAGCGCTGGACAGGCCCTCCTTGGAGTACCTTACCACGAGGTCCTCGATTTCCCTCGGTTTGGGCTTGACCCACTTCGGATTCTCTGTCAGGTAGGGCCTCGTCGAGGACGACTTTCCCTTCTTCTTTGCATGCATTCTGGCCATTGGAAACCTCGGAGATTCCACAGATGATGCATCTACTATTTAAGATTGGTGCAGGCAGCCAGTCGCCTCATTTTTGGGCTATGAGGGCGGCATGATCCTTCTCGTACGGGTCCAAGTTGACCCTCTGCAGGACATTGACGCCCGAGCGCGAGAGTTCGTCCTCCACGGCATCGTAGACCCGCGTGGGCCTCTTCGTCACATCCACGCTCCTGGCCTTGACCATGAGGAACGCGTACCCTCTCTCCCGTACCAATCCGAGATTCTTCAGCAGGATTCCGGCCTGGTTCCTCTGGGCGATGTCCTGGTAGACGATGTCGGCCCTTCCGACCGCCGCTTGGTAGTCCTCGGGCTTGTTCGCGTCGGCGAGGATCGGCATCATGTTCTTTCTGGACTCGCTCAACGAGACAAGCTTCCTGAAGGGGCGAGGTGATACCTCAACGCAGTATATGACGCCACGGGAACAGATGTCCGACAGGTGGCTCGCGGTCGTCCCGCTTGCCGCGCCGAGGTACAGGACAGTCGAGTCCGCTGCGAAGGGGAAGACATCGCATCCTTTGAGGATGAGAGCCGCCAACTTGCTTCTCCTGGGATTCCAGAACCTGTACTCGGTCTCGTCCTGGGTCTTCAGCCTCTCACCGTAGACGGCTTCCCCAGGAACGAGGTTGCGAGTGAACAGGCCCGACCCGTCCGTGTACACGTGTTCCATTCCCGCTGATCGGATTCTTGGCACGGCGCTCTCATCCGCCGAGGAGTAGAAAACCCTTTCTAGGGCGGAGGGGCGGGAGGGATCGAACGAGCTCGGGAAAGTTAACCTTAAACAAGGTTAACCGCCGGACCTCGGAGACGCCAAGATTCGCCCGCGAGCGATCCGTTTCATTCAGCCATCAATAACATTAAAGATTGGCATTCGGTTGCAGTCATTGAATGTCGGAGGAGGACTTGAGGAAGGAAATCAGGGAACTCTCAGATAAGATGGAGAGGTTGGAAAACACCATAAAGGAGATGTCCGCGCCCTATTCCCAGGCCCTCAGCTATATTGAGAAATTCCAGGACATATCAAAGGGCTACTTCAGGCTCTTGGAGCTCTACGAGAGATACGGGGCCATTTCCCCCGAAGTCCTCCTACCGGGCCTCAAGGACCCAATCTCGATCGAGATCATCAAGATACTCTTCGACGCAAAGGAGAGGAACATATCCGAGATAACGAGAGAGCTGAAGAAGAGGAGAGGAACCGCATCTAGGAGGATAGTCCGAGAGAGGCTTCAGATTCTGGAGGAGAAGGGAGCGGTGGAGAGCACGAGTTCGCAAAAGAGCAAGAAGTACAGCATCTCTCAGAGACTGCTCGACAAGTGGTCACAAGTGCTGCTCCTTCCAAAGACAGATATGACAGCCTCATATCCACGCTAGACTTCAACGT
>JAGMCJ010000036.1 GCA_023129265.1 Thermoplasmata archaeon
TACGAGAGGGGGCTCATCCTGTTGCCTGCGGGCAAATCCGCGATCCGATACATCCCGGCCCTCAATATCACCGAAGATGAGCTCAATTCCGGTCTTGATGTGCTCGAGAGTTGCATCAAGGACGTGTCCTAGTCAAGGGAGTGTCAGATCGTTCGCTTCAAGGCCCATCCTTGAGAGTGGTTTGCTCAGGTGTCTCCTCGCGCAAACGGGTGGTTCACAGAGGCCCAGTTCCAATTGCCGCTTGACTTTCACGACCTTCGCCGAGCCTTCCTCGGCCTTCGTGTGACACTTCCTGCAGCGGTAACCGGACTCCTTGCCGAGGGACTTCATCGACTTCCCGCACTTCGGACAGGTTGGATTGCTGGTCTTGCAGAGCCTCTCCTCGAGCCTCAGAATCTCGATCTTTTCCAGATTGATTGTCCTCGGCGAATCTCTCACGCTGCCGAAGACTCGGACCTCATCCCCCAGGCAGAGCCTCCTGCCGATGTCTCTGAACTGCTTGGACGGCTCATACACGGTGCACTCGATCCTCCCTGAGCCGTCACCTATCTCGAAGACAACGTGACCCCCGACGAGATCTACGGGTTCCCTTGTGACTCTTCCCGCAACGACGACAGACTCATACATCCCGATATCGGAGACGCGCTTTCTGATCAGGTGGTCGTCCGTTCCTTGATTCGTCAGAAAGAGATGCCATCTGTCAATGTCCTCTGAGTCTATCATCTTCATAGCTTCCAGCAGCTCCTCTGGCTCATCTCCCCGGATTCCGAAAAGGACAGGGCAGGGGGAGTTTGGAGCAATGGCTACTCTCTCATTTGGATAGTCGTAGTTGTTGAAGGTGTGCTTGGTCTTCCTGTCCATTCCCTTCACGGATTCGTCCGAGATCCTCCGAGGAGATCCCCATTTCGAGCGTTCTCTGTACGTGATGATCTCATAGGTCCGGTCCCTGGGTACCCAGGAGATCGCGGAGCAAGCACCGATCAGCCCTCTGCCATTCTTGTATTTCTTGACCTCGCCGAGGCCGGAGACCTGCTTCTCAACTTCCTGGCGGGTCACGAGTCCCCTCACTGCCCGCCAGTACAACGACGGACTGGGCTTCTTTTGCAGTACCGCGAAGGCAGGATTGGTCTTTTCCTCGTGGAAATGAGCGTTTGTCTCCATGATGTTGGACATCCGCTCGACCGCATCGTCTGGAAGGGACCCAGGAAGCTCTCTCTCGAAGGCAAACACTGATGTTCCGGAGATCTCGCCCGCGTGGAGCCTCCTTCCGCCTCCGCGACCCATCCTGACACAGATGGCGCCATTACCTCGAGTCTTCCATGGTATGTTCGGATTCAATCGGACCAACCTGGGATATCCTATCAAGTCCAAACCGTCGAATTCACTGATGATCTCGGACACGAGATACGTCGTGCACATCCCGGACAGGGAGTCCGTGTCATCGACGCCGATGTAGATGTCAGCACCTCGAGGAGGAAACCCCAGCCGCAGAAATAAGCCTTTAGGAGAAAACCGAAAGCTCTATCTACTGAGACCCCATATTAAGGGGAGAACTGAATGCCAGTAAAGCATTTTGAGTTGTTGGCCGTCGAGGGGAAGAGATTCTTCAAGATGGGAGAGAAGCCGAGAAACGTCAGGATAGACCACAACAGCTCCGTGACCTCCATCGTGGAGAGAGGCAAGGATGAGGTTGTGATCGACTTCCGGTTCATGGCGAACTACCAGGGTCTGGGTGTGATATCCATCGAAGGGAGTCTCGTGTTCGAGGGCGATGCGAAGGATATCGTGGTGCAGTGGAGGAACCAGAGAAAGATGCCTGACAAGGTGGCGACTGAAGTCCATCAGGCGATCATGAACAACTGCATCCCCGAAGCAGTCATAATCGCGAGGGACATAAGACTGCCTCCACCGGTTCCGCTCCCCCCAATAAAATTCGGTGGAAAACCGAAGGAAAGCACTGGCGTAGAGGTTGCGTGACGCTACTTGATGTGGTCCAGCGAGAAGGACCCGATGCTCACTCCATGCTTGCTGTACGTGTACTTTATCCATGCCCTTGACTGAACGTCACCGATACCCTTGACGCTCAGCAGGGACTTGAGCTGCTCGACCTTGAAGTCCAGCATGCCCTCCATCATGCTTCCTATCATCTGGATCTCCTGGTCCGTGTGCATGCCCTTCTCGATTATGTACAGTGCGACGGCCTTGTCCCTCTTCCTTCTTCCGGCGAAGGCCTGCAGGAACTTGAATATCGATGTCGGGTCCAGATATGCGATGAGGGTTGACACGGATCTGAAGACGAGCCTGTAGTACTTGTGGTTCTTGAGGAACTCCTTGCCCACCTTGTCCACTGCGCTCAGTATGGCCTTGTAGTCTGTCGGGTCCTCCAAGTAGGTGGTGTTCGGGTCCTCATCCACCTCGCCCATGCTCTTGGAGTAGGAATCCACGTACTTCACCAAACCCAGCTTCTCGTACTCCTCGTAGCCAGAGACGACGAAGCCCATCTCGTCTCTTATGTCGGAGGGCATCTTCTCCGTGGTCACCCATATCGTCGGGATGCCCTTTTTCAGGGCCTCCGCCATGAATGCGTTGGCAACGACCTCCTTTCCCACAAACGGCGGCCCGTAGATGAGGATGTTGGAACCGAACGGTATTCCGCCCAGAAGCAGGTCATCGAGTCTCGGACTGCCCGTCTTGACCTTCTCGATTTTGAACTCGAGCATCCTCTCCTCTTCGCGGGCATCGATCTCTTCCCCTATCAGACCCTGTTCGCGCAGGCGAAGCTCTTCCATCTTGGCCTTCAGATACTTCTCCTTGGCCCTGACTTCGTCCTCCTTTCTCGCGATTTCCGTCTTGAGGGATTCGAGACGCTCTTTCATCTCATGCTCATCGATGCTGAGAGAGGATGCCTTCGCCTCCTCGACCTTTCTTCTCTCTGCTGCCAGTCTCTTCTCGCGGTAAAGAAGGTCTTCCTCTCTCCTGAGGAGCTCCTCTTCCTTGTACGACAGGGGCTCCCTGACCTTCTGGAGCTCGTCTTCTTTCTCCCTGAGCTCTGTCTTGAGTCTGTCGATCTCTTCCTCTCGGAGGAGGATTGACTTCTCCTTTGTCTGAAGCTCCTTCTCCTTTTTCACCAGGACTTCATCTATCTCGGTTTCGGAGAGTTGCCGCAAATCCTGGCTGTCCTTCCTCAGCTTCTCCTCGATCCTGTGTGTCTGAATCTCTTCCTCGAGATGGATGACCTTCTTCCTCAGCTCGTCCTCCTTCTCAAGGAACTCTTTCTCCTTCTCCCTCAGTTCGGCCTGAAGCCTCAGTTCCAGTTCGTGCTCGGCTGTTTCGCCAACAGGAGCCAGCTCTCCGTTCTTGACGGCTCGCTCGTAAGCTTCGAGCTGATCCTCTTTTGCCTTTATCTCGGCTTCCCTCTCAACGAGCATCAGTTCCTTCTCCTTGAGAGCCTTCTTGTCCTCAGGCAACTCATCCAGTTTTCCCTCCAGCTGGGACCTCAGGTTCTCCATCAACTTGTTTGTCTTTTCGAGCTCGATCTCGATTCTCTTCCGTTCCGAACTCTCCTTGGCAAGCCTATTCTTGGCGGCGATACCGCCGCCCCGAACCATTTGCTCCTTCATGTACTTGACAACGGCGGACGTTCCCTTCTTCAGGTGATTGATGTCCTCCTCGAGCTGCTTTCTCTTGCGGACCTCGGTCTGGAGGTTCTTGTTGAGTTCGGCGGTCTCTTCGATGAGCTTCATCGGGTCGAACTTGCCTGTGCGAACAGCGTCCAGTTCCTTCTCTATGATCTTCTTGAGTTCTCTGAGCTCGATTCCCATGCCTTCGACTTCATCTTCCTTGAGCTTGATATCATCCTCTCGATCGTCAAGAACCTGCTGTCTCTCAAGGAGCTCTTTGCTCTCAACGACCTCCCCGATTGGGGCCGCTCCAGACTCCCCAAGCCATTGCTCGAGCGCATCCTCCTCTCCGGTCAGCCACTTGCGCAGGGCCGACATGGTGGCATCGTCACCGTCGCCGGCTGCTTCGGCCGGGATCGGCTTCTTCTGCTCGGGCGGACTGCCACCGAGCCAGACGCCGAGAGCGTCGTCCGAGTCCCCGGACAGCCAGTCGGTCAGGGCCCCTGAATCCTGCTTCTCCTCCGTTGAGCCGGTGGATTCAGAGATGTTGTTCATGATCATTTCCGCCAGCTTCCCCCCAATGCCATTGATGGCAGAGAGGTCCTCCAGTGTGGCGGATTTCAGGTCCTCCAGAGAGGAGTAGCCGTTGTCAAACAGGATTTCGGCTTTCGATTCACCGACTCCCTTTATGTTTGAAAAAACCTTGACCGCTTCCTCTCTGGACGGACCCTCGGGCGCACTTGGATCGGCAACGGAAGAATCAGGAGTAGGCGCGGGGCTCCCAGGACCGGGATTTCCGGCCTTCGCTACGATGTCCTTGGATTCCGTTCCGCAAATGGTGCACTGACCCTGCGGGTTCATAGGACCTCCGCACACGGCGCAGACACCCGCTTCTGCAGAATCCTTTTTGGCACTAGCCTTCTTCTTCTCTTCGCTTGCCAATCTTGCACCTCTAGAGGCGTTATGGCGGCCACTGGCTCGCCATTCGTTGTCGACATATTGTATATTGGACCGACACTATAAATAACTTTCACAGAGGTTCTCCCAGCGCAAACACCAAGATATAAATACGGAGAGTATCATGGCAAAAACCGGAAGTCATGCTGGGTTCCCTACCTTCAGTGAAAGGGTGGATGGGATAGTAATGGACAAGAAGATTCATCTGAAAATCGACAAGAATGACCCGTCAATCACGCTGAAGGACGTCCTGGACAAGATACAGGAGATACAGGAAAAGAATCCGGAGCTCGAGGTGTTTTTTGATGGCGATGAGTACGCCGTATGCAGCCGACCGAGAAGGGAGGAGGTCAGCTAGTCGAATTTCCCGAGACTCAATCTTCCCTTGTCTAGTATGATTATTCCGTCTACCTCGACTGTCGGATGAAGGATCGTTCCCGCAAAGTCGAACGTGCTGTCGTTGTCTCCCCCGAGAGAGAGGTTGTCGCCGATGCCTATGGAGGCCGCTCCCAGAACGGTCTGGTCGTCGAAGTAGCCAATCACCTGCGCTTTCGGGTTTATCCCGATGCTGAAGCGGGCTATC
>JAGMCJ010000037.1 GCA_023129265.1 Thermoplasmata archaeon
GAGAACTCCAGGATCTTCTCGGGAGAGTTGACGGAGTATTCCTCGAAGACACCCAAGGAATCGAGCATGATGGCCTTGTCATGCTGTGGAAAGGTCTCATTCGCCATGCCCTTGTCCCAGTCCTTGAAGATGATTCTCCAGTATTCAAACCATCCCGGCGGGAGCCAGTAGACCTTCTGGCCTCCGCTCAGCCTCTCCCTCTCTTCAGCATCGGTCAGCATGTCGACGCAGTTCTTGGCATCGGTTCTGCGGGCATTTCCGCCAGCCTCGTCGATGATATCATCCACATCCCTGGGATCCATTGAGTGCAGGTAGCACCTGGAACCGAAGATGACTATCGCCCTGTCACTGTACTCCTTGGCTGTGCTCAATCGCTTCACCAAGTGCTCCTCGAGCTCCCTGACCCTCTCGTGCAGACCTGGAGGCGTGAGAAGTATCTTGTCTGCATCGAGGAAGCCACTGTCCTTCAGATGCATCAGCTCGCGGCGAAGGGTTCCGCAAGAGACTATTGTGTACCCTTCAAAGGACCGCTCAGCCGCCAAAACATCATCCCCGCACACCGCTAGAATACGACTCAAGCATGTCCGCCAGACTCCACTTGCTCTGGAAGACGCTCTTGCCGCACCCCCTCTCTCCGCATATCAGTGCCTTCACGACTCCTCCTTACCAGCTTTTGACAGAGCATCGAGAAGAGATTCATTGGCACGATCCATTTGTTCAACCGCTCCCAGTATGCTTTCGCTGATATCTTCCCTTCCCATTTGCTTTGCTCTATCGGCCCATTTCTTGAAATCTCCCGAGTGACTCTTATTGTGCTCTACCCAGTGCTCCAGGAGTATCTCGAGTTTTCTCATATCGTTCTCGTGTGCCATTTGATCCCCTCAGTTGCGAGTGTGAGCGAACTCGGAACGCCGCTTTCGCACGGAGGATTAGAGCGGGGGGATATTTCAGTCCTTTGCCTTACGGCGTGTTGACCTGAAACCTCCATGGCTATTCGAGGACGCTCCTGTTCTGAACGCTCCACAAAATTCGTAAGAGGAGAGTCATCTCCTCATGTTGTCAGAACCAAAAGGGGAAGAGTGTCTTTCACCTATGCTTCTTATGCCGAGATAGAAGACGAGAAGAGCATCGGCCGAGTTGATGCAACAGTGAACAGAGTTCCCAACAGCCGAATTCCAATGTTCCCTTTCAAAGGCATCCCTCGCGGATCGGAGATATTCGTCCGCTTTCTGTAGAAAATTCCCATACTTCGATTTGGAGACTTTCCGGGTTCTCATAGCAGCTCCTCCAAAAGCCTCCCACATGCGTGAATGTGGCTCTTTCTGATTTCCTCGATCAGCTCTGAGTTTTCCGGACGCTTCAGCTCAGATTGATTGAGAATCAGAGCGGATAGGGGGTTGCCGTAGGCCCTGGATATCTCGAGTTGAAGCCTGCCTATCGTGTTCATCGCTTCTCTCTTCTTTCTGGTAACTACGAGTATGTCGATGTCGCTTGTGGCTTCTTCCTCGCCGCGAGCGACACTTCCGAATAGAAAGACCGAAGCTGAGGTACCCTTGAAGGCTTCTCCGATTCTCCGAACTAGTTCTGACTGCGCACCAGACTCACCTTCGAAAAGGGGCTGGAGATCCTTGATCAATGGAGACTCTTTGTTCAACGAGATGACGTAGGCTCTCCCATGGGATGATATCGTGACGAGGTTGAAGGCTTCGAGGGCCTTCAGAGCTTTCAGAGCGCCAGGATGCGAGAGGTCAGCGAATGAGGCTAGCTCTCTTCCGGTGAATCGGCGATCTGGATAGCGAAGCAGAATCCTGAGAACGGACGTCTTGGCAGGGGATGCGATCAGATTCTCGATATAGTTCCGGAATTTCATGGTAACGGCTGTTTACATATGGTAGCTGCTGTTAATAAAGCTTTCCAATAATGAGGACGCAGGGCCGAGAAACTAGGGTCAGTGGCGGATAGAAGGCTTCCCTTGCGGAATCGGTTGTCGACGATGCATCATCCCGCAAGCATTAAGTAATACGCGGGTAATACTCATTATGGATGAAGACAATCAGCCTGAAGGTCTCTCCCGAACAGGACAAGCTCATCGCCGCGACAGCGGTCAGGAGAGGATTCCCCTCGAAGTCCGAGTTCATCCGTTACGCTATCATGTCGGCCCTGGAGGAGGACTTGAGCGTCGAGGTCCTGGAGGACATCTTCGAGTCGAGAAGGCAGTTCAAGGAGGGAGAGACCATACCTCTAGAGAAGCTGCGCGCGGAACAGTGAGCCCTTGCCTTTCCGTGTGGAATTCTCCCATCGGGCGGCCGATCAGGTCCGCAAGCTTCCAGGCCCGATTCGCCAGAGGATTTATGAGAAACTGGACGAGGCAGCTGAGCGACCAGCGCGTCATGTCGTGCGCCTCAGAAGGGTGGGGGTATATCGGCTCCGGGTAGGAGACTACCGTGTGATCTTGGACATCGATTGGGAGAGGGAGGTCCTTCAAATCCTAGCCGTTCGCCACCGAAAGCAGGCTTATCGGTGATCAAGTCTGCACGCACGGTCTTATAGAGACCTCATATCAGCACATTGTGGGCAGAGAAGGACAGCGCACCAAACCGGGCACTGACCGCCAAGATGCTGGTTTGCGGTGAGAAGCACAATAATCTCTAAGAATCATCAGATTCATGGCATCACAAGGGGGAAACCGCACTTGGGAAGCCCGCTGAACACAGCGGGGTAGAGGGAAGGAGGGTTCATGCGCTTCGTGACAGAGTTCGTCCCAGACTCAGGTGGATGTGTAGCGGGGGGATTGGACGCACGAGGATGCAGATGTAAATCTTCATTTCTGCAGAGGACAGAAGCCCGTAGCGAGGAAGGGGGCTTCGGACCAACTCTCACGAGGGGAAGCTCGTGTTCGCTTCACTCATATTGCCCACCGGACAACCGCACAACGCCGCCGTCTTAGGCCTGGGGATGTTCATGATGTTCTTTTCGTGCGACGCAAACAACGTAAGGGGAGAAGGGTCGGTTCGGAATATTGTCCATCCTTAGGATTCTGAGAGTTATTTCTATCCGCTCTGATAAGGTTGCAACAAACTTGGAAAAAAATGAATCGCCGGCCCAGAACCTGAAGGTTTTGAAATAGTCGCAATATAGAATGTGGAAACCCTCAGACTCTACGATCCGTCTGACGCGAGTCGGACTCATCAACTCAATGTTGTGGCGGTGAAAATCTTTGGAATCAATGATCCTCCTCAGGAAGCCCTGAATGCCCTTGAAGTGAGGGACTTCAATAATGGCGTAACCGCCCGGTCTGACCATCTTCAGCTGTCTTCTCACTATTCCGACAGAATCATCAAAGTGCTCGATGAAACCGAAAGAAGCTACGACATCGAACTCCTCATCACTATGGTAGTTTAGAAAGTCCGCCTCGACAAGTCTCCCAACCTTTACACCTTCCCTTTCAAGGACTGTTTTCAATTCGTCGAGACATGGGCACCAATCTATTCCAGAAACGATATACTGGAATTCTCTACCAAAGTAGAGAAGGAAATTGCCTCCACCACACCCAAGTTCCATAAGGTGCATACCTTCCTGGCGGGGAAGGAGACGGGCGAACAACCTATGAAAGATGTAAACGGGAGTAGGTGAGACACAGATTCGCTTCTTATCCCAATAGTCGGGTGTTGTAAGGGGCCTAGGCCTTGTCATAATTCACGCTCCTTAGTGTCATCGGTTTTTCCAGCCCCAACTATGGGGTCTTCGTTCTTGTGCGATTCACAGGGTTCTTGTCGGTCGTGTACTTCATCTTCTCACCAGTTATCCACCAGGTCTTCCTGTTGTTCAGCTTTCGCATGTCCAGGGTAGAACGGCCAGGAGGAAATGATCTCGGGACAGCACACCTACAACCCAGAAGCGAAAGCTGGTTCTTATAAGTTGATGGAAAAGTGATGTCTTCGATTGCTAGGTCGGACCCAGCAAGGTGGCGGAGAAAGCGGTGAATGCACGCGAATAACATAGGGCTCTCTACTGGACACCTACTTTCTGGCAATCCATAGACTCATATCAGGTTTACATATGGCTTCATATGCATAGAAGAAAGGATTGGGTATTTTGGTCCGATAGAGGTAATAGTCCTCTCGTACGTAGTAGTCGAATTTCTCTTCCTCGAATATGTTTCTTATCTCATCATGCTCGATATGATTGGTTTCTTTATTCCAATAGTCAGACATGCTGTAGTCAAGAGGAGGGACTCTTGCTCCTCTTGTATAGATGATCCTCGTCAGATAGTTGAGGATCCAATCAGACACAAAACGTACGCGTGTCATTGTTGGATGTCTCTCGGATTCAGACCAACTGAAAGGAGATGCTTCAAGGTCCAAGTAAATTGCTCCACCCTTCTTCACTAAGGATGTGAGTTCCCGAACCGTACCCAGGTAATCCGGTAGATGATGCAAGACAGAATAGCAACAAACCATATCGAATTGATTGCGATCAAAAGTCATATCCTCTATCTTTGAATGTACTACTGTCAGTTTTCCGATATCTATGAACCTCTTGTACCTCTCTTTCAGAATCTCACACATTTCCTTGGAGATGTCTACTGCAGTTACTTCATAGTTCATGTGCAGAAGCTTTCCGGTCAGATTTCCAGTGCCAGCACCAAAATCAAGAGCCTTCTTCTGATTGCGTTTTATGATCTTGTCTACCCTCTTCAATGTGGAGACTGTTCTTTCCCGCTCATGCTTGTTGATTATATCTGGATGAATTCGGTCATAGTATTTGGCCTCGACTTCATGGAGCCTTATGTTCGCTTCATGGATTCTCTTTCGGAGATCCTCGTGCGTCATGTTATTGGATTTCCTCCATTGATTGGACCAACTGAACCCCTTTGGGCCACTGCTGCTTTGTGCAATCGTTCGAGAGGCTGGTTCCATGCACCCTGTTGAGGTAATGGGATGCACCGAACTAGTCCAGAAGGTAAAGAGTGGAGGAGATATAAAGAAGTAGAAGTTCCGTGGGCGAGCTACGACGAATACAGACTGAGTGAGTGCTCCAGGATACTAGACCTGACCGATCTTTTCGGTGAAATGGACAGGCCCGTACGGAGGAGGGAGTTCAGAGTATCCAGTCTTGCAGTGCTGCTGCTGTTCAAGATACTCTTGGGCGTGCAGACACCTCGTCTTTGGAATCAGAGAACGTAGATGTACTCCCTTTCGGAGATGAACTCAAAGGTGATTGCACCCAGGTCTCCCTGCCTTCTTCTGACCCTCCTCAACAATGAATCGAAGCTCTTGTCGCTGTCGACTATCTCTCTATCCTTGACTGCGATGAACTTGCGGGGGTACTCCTTCCTGAGTTCTGGCATTTGCTCTTGGACCCAGGAAGAGTTCCTGCGTTTGTTCCGAATGAGCGCGAGCACCTCGGACTCGTCAAAGACGATTTTGGGCTGGTCTGCCATCTCTTGTCCCCCTATCATGAATGACATGAAGAAGGATTCTATATAAATCCCTTCCCCGTTTGCCATATCTGAGAATTGATTCGAAGGATTGCCATATCTAGAGTATCTCTATCTGCCCCTCAGCGTCCACACGGAGCGTCTGCCATTCCACGTTCTTTCTGTCGACGGCCTTCTTTATGGATCTCCGGATGGACGTCAGCCTTGGAGCCCTTCGTGCTCTGGCAACCAAGGTCACATTCCGTATCCTGTCTCCGTCCGCCAAGCCCTCGAAGACGACGAAGTCCACGGGATGCATCAAGGCCTTGATGTCCTTCGGATGAAACCCGAGCTTCGTGAACGTAGGATCTATCCTCCTGATGATGCCAGGAATCTTCTTCCGTCCCTTCTCGCGGGCGGCCTCTCTCAGCTCTTCCTCCTACTCTCCAAACTTCTCCTCTCTCTTCACGAGCTTACTTATCTTGCCCTGGTGCGCGTCAAGCCACGTGCGCGGGGCCTTTCCCCTGTGCGTGAACTTGAGGTCGCTGAGCCTGACGAGCTCCCCGCAAGAGGGACAGACACAGAGGATCGACCTGAACGCCTGAAAGTAGTCTACTATGCTCGTGGTCATGTCATATCCCCCTGTAGCGGACTCGGCCGGACTCGACAGCATCACGGATCAGTTTCTGGCTTCTCTTCAATCTGGACTTCCCCGTCTTGATGTCCATGAAGACAATCGATTCGACCTCTTGACGCTTTGTCATGCCGTCGAAGACGATGTAGTCGATGGGCTCGAAGAGAGGCCTGCAGTCAGGGGGCTCGAACGAGAAGGCCTTCCAGTTCGGGACCACCTTCTCGACGACCTGTCCGATCCCGACCTCTATCGCCTTCTTCTCTGCGCCCTCGGTGGCGCTTATCCGTCTGGCTCTGAGCTTGTCCATTCTTTCCTTGTACTCCTCGAACTTCTCGTCGCACAGCGTCTTGATGTCCGGCGGCATGGGTCCGAGGCCGTCGATCAGAGTTGCCTCGGACAGCCGGAATTGGCCCTCGCACGTTGGACACTCCGCATAGAGAGTTCGAGCTCTCTTCAGATCACTTATCAGTTTCTTCCGGTTCAGTATACCACCTCCTGGCAATCAACTCTACGGGATCTACAGCAAGAATCGCTATATGAGCAAGGGCCGCTCACAACTCTCAACTCCTTTTGAACTCACTTAGCTGATGACCCCCGAGAACCTAATACGCTCTGTTCCACAAAGAATCATGCGGGCCATAAAAAGGGCTCAGCTCTTTGGCCAAGCTATAATCGGTGTGACGGAAGCAAACTCCGGAACTGATTTGACCCTCTCGAACTCTCTTGCTGGGGATGCAATCTCCTTTATTCCATTCCTCCTCATGAGAAGAAGACTTGTCCAATCCGTAAGCGTGAGACGAAGATCTGGAAACTCCTCCAAACATACCTTTGCAGAGGCAAACAGACCACCGTCGACCGTCAGTATCTCAATTCTCCCGGACTGCTGGAGGACTTCCACTGTACGCTTCACGAGCTGCCAGCTCTTCTTGGTTAGAAAAGAAACGACCTCGTCCACAATCCAATCTGATACGTAGATGTACTTGTATTTCTCGAGGATATCTGAAAGTATTTGCGAGGAACTCTCATGGTATCTGTCCCGCTTCAGGAGTGCTCCAGTCCAGATCCCAGAATCTACGAAGATTTTCATTGAAGCTCCACATCAATTCCTGAAGAATCCGTTTCGAAGCCGATGTCCACAGGACTTTGGATGAACTTCGCAAGGGGATCCTTCGTCCAATCCGGTTTCCTCAGTTTGTGTGCCTTTTCTATCAGCCTATCGAATTTGGCGGCCAACTTCGACGCCGTTTCTGGGTCTCCCTTCTTGTATTCACCTAGTCGAACCCCAACCCTCTTCCTCGGATGCTCCTCGGAAATCATCCAGCTGGACTTGTCTATTATCAGATAATGGGTCTTCGAGGGCTCGTCTCCAAGGTAGACTTCGCATCCCCAATTGAGAAGCTTGTTAAGCACGCCCCAATTTTCCTCCGTCAGATAGACTCTGAACTGAACGCCCCTATTGATTGCATCTCTCACCGCAGTCTTAAGGTCCTGATAATATCCCAGGGTGGAGAACTCGCCCGTAATTACAAGAGCCTCTTTCCTAGCGTCCTCCAGCAATGTCAAGACGCCTCGTCTAAAATCCTCATCCAAGAAACTCTTCTTGTATTTCGTCATGGGCTATCACTCCTAGAAGCGGCTATCTCTCAACCAAGACAATAGCTCGTGATTCATCTGGGTAAGGCCCTCTCTGAGGGACAACTGCCCCTTGCCATTCATTCGAACAACACCTCGAGTGGGTGGAATTGGTATTCTATCTCCTTGGGTCTAATATAATCCCATAGTTAAGTTTTTTGGGCGCTCAGTCATCGTTTGCCGGAGGTCCTATGAGATTCAGCCCTCAATCCTCCTCTCGCACTTGGGAAGCCCGCTCAGGATAGCGGGGTAGAAGGAAGGAGGGTTCATGCGTTTCATAGGAGAGTTCTTCCGCGATCTGAGGACTCCGCTCTTCAGGAATGGCGTCTACCTGATGGCGAACACGGTCAAGTCACGGTCGTCTGAAAGCGTTCCGAGGCCTCTCAGGCGGAGACCGCCCGAGCTGTATTCTCAAGACTTGAAGATAACTCGGCGGCCGCTGGGTTATCAAATCTGATAACTTAGACGAGTCTACTACCGAAATAGAGTCCGAGGCCGATCAAGAACCCGATTATAACTCTCACTCGCCAACTATTCCAAGCCATCACCAATAGTGCCTTAATAGACATTTTTAGGACCCTTCTTCACTTCCCTTTGAGGCCCTTCTCCATTTCGTTCCTTTCAGAGAAGGGATGTCGCATCGGCTTTCCCTTTTCCCAATAATAGATGTTGTCCCCCAGCTCTCTCTTGCGACCTGGCCCCGGTATCTCTCTCCTGAACCTCTTTTCAGCGGAGTACTGCTCGAAGCTGACCTTCTCGGTAACCTTCATCGCATAGACGAGCTTGTTCTGTTCGACCGTATTCTTGGACCCGGTGCCGACTACCCAGTCACCAACTCTCTCTCTGATTTTGGGTTTGTAACAAGCCAGCGTGCAGAATCCCCAGAAGGGATTCGGAGCGAGACCCCTATCCCATCTCACGACATACGAATACAACCTCGCCTCCTCTCCACCCTCCAATCTGTATTTCTTACAAACCATCAGAACTCATCTCTCAAGTCCTGCACACATGCGTGGCCGATACCAGCCAAGAACCCTGCTGGCCTCCCGTCTAGAGCTATCTGGACCCCAATCCAAAAGCTTCCAATGTGAACTTGTTTAAGAAGCGGAGCAACACGTCGCATTAGGAACATCGATTTGAGTCCTTCATTGCAGGAAGGCGTCCAGTGGTTCCTGCCTCTCCACCCTTATCATTTTCCCCTTGTTCGATACAGCCATCTCAACGCAAGACATGAGTTCGTGAATCTCCCTGAATGGCTCAGCTCCTCGACTCAAGTACTCCTCAAAACCCTCTCTCAGGTCGGAATGACGCTTCTCAGCCATCATCACGAATATCCTTCTTCCCTCCCTCAGGGCTTGATCGACCTGTGTCGATGTCCCGCCTCTCCCTGGGGATTCTATGACTACGAGGCAGTGAGACATACCGCTAGTAATGCGGTTCCTCCGCACGAATCTGGGCTTCTCTATGGAGGTATGGGGTGGCGTCTCAGAAACCAGGGCACCGTTCCGCATAATATCCTCTGTAATCCTCTTGTTCTCGGGCGGACATATCTTTTCTACATCCCCTGCCAGCACCGCGACGGTCTTACCCCCTACGTCAAGCGCTCCAAGGTGAGCCTCAGTGTCTATGCCCCTAGCAAGGCCGCTAACGACGGTGTATCCTCTCTCTGCGAGCGCCCTGCCGCACTCCCTAGCCATTCTATGCCCCTCGGCTGACGGATTCCTCGTGCCCGCAACGGCCACACATCGGGAGAACTCCGTCAGAGCTCCCTTCACGAAGAGCGCCAGGGGTGGATCAGGTATCTCCTTCAAAAGTCGGGGGTAGCCTTCCTCTCGGAATGTCAGTAGCCTAACTCCTCTCTTCAAGCAGCGATCCAGTATCTCTTCGAAGGCATGATGATCAACACCCTCCCATTCGCGGTTCAGCCCCTTCATCGAGGATGCATCGAGCCATTTTGACACGCCCTCGAAAGACGGTTTCAGAAGAGGTTCCGAGGATTGGAGGATGGTATGAATCTTTGGAATGGAGAGCCTCTTTTTGTAAAGGCTTTCGTTGAGCCACACCCAGAAGTAGTCCTCTCTGTTCATCACTTTCAATACCTTTGGTTTGGAGCAGAAGGCGCAGTACGCCTCGGGTACCAGCGGGATGTCAGTCCCATCAGACCTTCCAAAGACCACCTCTTTCGGCATACCACTCCTCATTTCCATGGACGGTACCGTTATTAGTATCGTAGGATGGAGGTCAGTGAAAGTGGGTTGAGGCGTTGCCCGTAGGAGTTACTTGATTACCTTGGGTCCCGAGGCATCTGGCAGACCCGAGCTGGCGGAATGCTTCAACGCTCTGCGTCCCTCCCTCGGCGGGCGGTACGCGGAGGCTATAACGACGGACAGCGAGGACCCGCAGGACGCGATCAGGCGCTTCAAGCGGGAGGAGTATCCTCGGATTGCCGTCTCCGTCGGCATGCTGGACACGGGCTTCGACTGCCCCGGGGTCGTGAACATAGTCTTCTGCCGCCCTACGGGCTCGGAGATACTCTACAAGCAAATCCGCGGTCGCGAGTGGAAGGGGTCGACCGGAAACCATCCCGCTAGGGCCACCGCTCAGACACCCAGCGTTTGAACTTGTTTCGCGAGACCCAGCCGTACTCCATTGGAAGGTGGTCGGGCAGGGAGGACATCGACCTGCGCACCGCGTCCGCCCCCAGCCTACGCTCGACCGCTGCGAAGTCGATCTCCCCTCTGAGCTCGAAGACGAGGACGGCGACATCCGTCAAATCCAATTCCCTTCCCGCGGAGATCTTCAGGAGGATGAGGTCCTCCAGGCAGGGGACGAGAACGGAGCTGCCCGCGAAGTCCCTCCTCTTGGCCCGCTCGAAGAACCGCTCGTCCATCTCTACGTCCCCCACGCGGTCCGTGTAGGCATCCACCTCACCCCGCTCCCTGTGCTTGAAGACGTCCTTCCGCAGATGAGCCGTTCGGCTGTGGAGGAACCCGGTCGACCTCATGAGGCTCTTGAGGACATGCATGTCCCTCTCCCGGACGACGACGTCTATGTCATGCGTCCTCCGATAGGACACGTAGGCCTCGACGGCGACCCCGCCGATGAAGAGGAGCGAATCGCCGAGGGCGTCGGAGATGCCCCTGACGACCGCATTCACGTCCACAAGACGTCCTCCCACACCTTCACGACCGCCGCCGGATCCAGTCTGAAACGGGAGGGGCGCTCCCTCGGGTAGGCGAGGAACAGTCGGGCGGCGTCGAGGGCGTGGCGGCCCGAGAGCTCCGCGCAGTCCTCCATGACCCGCCTTACGGACGCGATGCGGAGGCCCTGGACCACGGTCGACTCGTCCATGATCTCCGTCGTCCCGCGGAGCAGTATCAGGTCCGCGCGCTCTGCCTCGGGCGCCTTGCTGACGCCGAGCTCGGTGAGCGCGTCCACCCACTGTTGCAACCGGAGGACGTAGGCCCAGGCCGCGGCGGGCGTCTGATACCGGGTGAGCAGCCAGGTGGGGACGTCCAGGGTCAGGGCGTACGTCAGCCCCCTCTTCGCCGAGATCTTCTGAAGGATTTCCGCACCGCCCACGGCGCCTTCGCCGCACCTGAAGCGAATGAGGTTCAGGAACGGATTCAGCGCCCGCTCGAGGCTCTCCTGCGTGCTGCGGGAGGGTTGGGACTTCCCGCGCTCTATGTGGCTGAGAGCCGTGCGGCTGATTCCGATGAGGTTTGCGAGCTCAGCCTGCGTGAGGCCCTGCATCTTCCGTCGTCTCTGCCAGTTCTGCATTATGTTAAGTATACTTAACCAGCTCTTTAAAGCTTTCTCCCGTGTGCCTACGGGCAGGCTGTTCGGGAGCTTCTCCATCACGGACGCGACGGACGCATGGATCTGGCGGGAGTCGTTCGATGTTGCACTGGGCGGGGAGGCGGTGGACCTGAGGGACCTGGTGGTCGGAATCTCAAAAGCACCGTCTTTGACCGTATCAGCGGGACCGGGCAGAAGTGGTTCGCTCTTCACGTCCGCTGGCTACAGGACCCTGGAAGCCGGCTGAGCCTGAAGGGCGCCGGAAGGCGCCCATCTTTCTTTTTTTGAGTACGACCGAGGTCTGGTAGTATGACCCGGCGACCGGTAAGACGATGGGCTGGGCCTCATCAAGGCTCATCCCACATGCGCGAGAATGGAGTCGAGCGGGGTGCGGAGGGATGAGGTGAGGGAGTTGGTGGGAGACCTCAGTTCGGTGGAGACTCTTCCCATGCACTTGAGCGATGCTCCCCAGGACACCGTGGACTCGGACCTCGAAATGAGAACCTTCCGAGGTTCCTGAGCGGCGTAAGAGAGAAGGAAGGGTTCTTGTGAAGGAGTCGCGGGCTCCGGACAGTGGATTTGAAGCGGGCTTTGTCTCAGGCGGAAGCGGATTTTCTGGGGCGGGTTCTGTGCAGAAATGGTGGGTAGTCTGACGGACGAAGGTCGGACAAACCTTAAGTAGTCCGATTCAAATGCCGAACTGGAAGCGAAACCTACTAATATTCACCTCGCCTATGAAAACAAATGGCGAGAAGGCTCGGAATCGCATCTGAAGGGGGAGAAGGCAAGTATGCTTCGAGGGGGAGCGGTAAGAACCGAGCGAAGCGGTGAAAGGGATGCACCCGACCAGACCCCTCGACAGGAAGAATCGAGTTCTTCTATTAAGGATTCTCATCATGATCAGATTGGGAGGGGGTATTCGTCAATGAAGAAGGTGAAGTTGACTATTCGTGGGGACGTCCAAGATGTTGGTTTTAGGCTCTGCCTATTGAAAGAAGCACAGAAGCTTTCGATACCCAACTTCTTTGCAGATAATCTTTCGGACGAGAAAGCAGTCATAGCTCTTGTGGGTGGAAAGGATAAGGTCGTTGACGAATATGTTGAGGTTATCAAGGGAATGAGACAAGGCAATCCAACGGTTATTGAAGTTGATGTGGAGGAATACAAAGGTTCCGTGAGGGCAATCGGGGATTATGTTGACTACCTGCACACAGAACAACTGATAAAGGGCGTTGTAGTCATTGAAAGCCTCCGTACAGAGCTCGGCACGAAACTCGATACACTCGATTCCACGCTACAGAATGTGGGACAGCAGTTTGCAGATAGCGTATCTGCTGGTTTCAGACACATAGATCAAAGAATTCACCAACTGCCCAAGAAAGTAGCGGATGAAGTGAAGAAGTAGGTTGGTTCGAACCCAGCTCTCAGTCAGATATCACCGACTTTGTGGAGAACCCATTTGTCAATTCCCTTTCGTCTGTATTGTCTTCCGCTCTGCATGTCCCTTGGGAATGTCCTGAGTGCGATTCTCCCAATCATCTTCATCTCAATGGACCGCATGGCGGCCCGCCGGTTCTCAATCGACTCCTTGTAGCCTTTGGAAATCTTCTTGGTATGTGATAACTCCTTGAATGTCTGTAATGGGACGATGAAAGAAAAGTCCAAAACCCCAGAAGCCTGAGCGGAAGGCCGCCCCTCCTCGGCCACGACCTCTCTGAGGACGCCGCTGTACAGGAATGCCATCTTCCTTATGGCGAACACGGCTTTGGAAGAGCCCCTCAGCAAAAGCTTGCGGAGAACCCTATAGGCTCCATCGTTCTTGAACAGCCGTAAGACCCCCGAGGCGGAGCATCTAGGCTCTAGGTGACCTATCGTGGTTGGTAGTAACGCCAGCGACCTCAGATTGGAGACGGTTATGATACGACTATAGTGTCACTTGTCTCTACGTTCAGCTCCAAGAAATAATGGCAGCCCCCTTTCGATACCCAGTCGACACCGAAGGAGTAAGTTCCTTCTGGGAGCTGGGATTTAGGAACAGAGTATGAGAAAGAAGCGACTCCATTTCCGTTAGTCAAATCGGCATAAGATTGCAGAATCGTTCCTTCATATCTCAACGTGCCATAGACCATGGCATCTTCAACGCCTACTCCGAAGCTGTTCTCTATTCCCACCTCGATAACGAGCTCCTCGGTCCTACCTTTGTCTTTGACTCGGAGGTCTATCGATTCAACGTGCATTGGTCCGAGGTCCGGAGGAATGTCTGTAATCTGTGTGAATGTTCGATCCGGGTCTATCATGTCTAGGAAGTCATTGGGATCCCACGGATCTTGATCATCGACATCAGGGATACCATCGTTGTCATCATCCTCGTCAAGGTAGTTCGGTATGCCGTCCATATCTGGAGCGTCAGCCGCCAGGTTGTAGATGCCAATGTCCCAGCCGGCTGTGGTTATGATATCATTGTGGAAGGAACGTGGGAATCCCTTTGGGTTAGCTGGAGCAACTAGATGTTCCTCTGAGGTTTCGATATCGTAGAGATGGATTTGGACATCTCTCATATCCCGCCATATGATCTTGTTTTCGTATATCTGAACGCCGATTTGATTCTCGGGATATACAGCTATGGGATAGAAGCCTTCACCTTCATCGTTCGTGTGAGGAACGCCATCCAATCCAAGATCATACATGTAAATGTCCTCACCGTAGTCGGCGATATCGCTTGAGTCTTGGTAGACGATTCTGTGACCGAAAATATCACTAGTGCACTCGTTTCTATCGCTCAAAGTCACCCTGTATTCTCCCTCTTTCTCATCATCGCCGGAGAACGGCTCGAGGTCTGGGCCAAGCTTGTACATGTAGATGTCGTTGTTCCCATTCCGAGTATCTGTCCAAGTTATGATGTCGCCGTAGACATTGGCCTGCCTTTGAACAGATGGATTACTGGTTATGCGCCATTCTCTATTCTTTGTGATATCGTACATATAGATGTCAAGGTCGCCGTTCCTATCATCTTCATAGACGACTATGTTTCCATAGATTTCTGGCCACATCGAGGTGCCCGGGTCGGTTACCAAGGGGCGCTCGCCCTCTTCAGGATGATCACCAGTATTCGGTATGCCGTCCGGTCCGAGATAGTAGAGATACAGATCCCTGTTGCCACTCCTGTAGTCCACCCAGACGACATAATTTCCATAAATTTCTGGGTACGATTCTCCGTGTGCTGAGCTGGTTACTCGGTATTCTCCTTCGTATGGAGAATCATTGGTCCTGAACTCGCCATCCTCGCCCAGATAGTACATATAGATGTCCCAGTTTCTGTTTCTGTCGTCTGACCAAACCACGGAATTCTCGTAGTTGTCCGGCCACTCTTGATGGTAGTTCTTAGTGACACCTTTTCCCGGTGGCGGTCCCCCCTTGCCGCACACGAAACTCGTTGACGCACCCACAGAAACCAGAAGAAGCAACAGGGTTGTCAACATCACTGCAACACAAACTCGCTTTTTCATTTCATTCCTCCTAATTCTCGCAATCTCCTCCAAAGGAAGCGAGATAGTCACTTCTCATTTAAATATTTCCGAAAGATATTTCGTTGAAGGTCTGCCGATTATTGAACCTCCAAGATTGTAGTCCTTTGACTCCTATTATTGAACCCGCTCCCCCATACGGTACAGGCCATCTCTTGCGGGGGAATACATCTCGTAGAGGCCATCTTCTCTCAAGAGCAGGAACCTTTCCGCAGTAGGTGACCAGTGTCGATAGGCTGGAGGGAGATTTACGACAAGATGCATAAGATGTTGCCATATTGTGTCATCTGTCCATCCCCCCTTTCCCCTCGTTGCAGCGAAGATCTGCTCTGCGCTTACAGGCCCTTCACCCAGCTCATTCATAGAGGCTCTTATCGCCTCTCTGCAAGTTGTTTTTCCCATTCTTGCCTCAGCTCCTTCTCCTTCTTTGTTGCCAAGTAGATACCCTGCTAGAAGCCATCATCGAAATAAGCCATAATGATTGAATCATCTCACGAAACCTACGCCACTCATCGTGAAGATGCATTCGTTTTTGGGTTCCTAGAAAGATTTGATACCGCTATGCGGCGACTTCTCCGCTACCATCCCAGCGTTCTCGGGCTCCTCCTGCCTGAGGCGACCCGAGCTCCAGTTCTTGTGAGTTCTGATAATTCTAGAGCATTATCTCGAAGAAGTCCGTGAAGAACATCCCGCCCGCCAGAAGCTCCAGCCACTCCTCGTCCGAGAGATCAGCGCACCTGTTCCACTGTTCGCTGTCCTTCTCGCACCCTTCACCGCATTTGGAGCATCTTTCGTCCATATCCATTTCAGCGAACCTCCTTCTGAGCGGATCTGGATTCTCCTGATGGCGCTGGTGATACTGCACGTGAGCGGGACTCTGACACCGTCCCGTTGAACGGACATGTCTCAAGAATCCGCCTGTCTGCTGTCTTCGGAAGGCTCATTTGGACACCTCCCGAGGGAACGTTGAGGACACCGGAAGGGACCTAGGGCGACCTAGGAGGGTCCCACAAGGATCCGGCAAGGATGTCCCTGGTATGTATATGGTAGGTCCCTAGGATGTCACGGGAAACCTAGGGCGGACCTTAGGAATCCCCTATGAAATGTCCAAGGGGAATATCCGACCAGTCCACGGGAAGACTCTGGTGACCTTCGTTCAAGGTGCGCTAGTGTTCGGGCAAAAATCGGATTTGTCATCACCCCGTTATGACTCTGAGGTCCAAAAAGACGAATCGCTCGAAATGTGTAGGATTCTCTGTTTTCGACTCCAGAACGGTTAAATAGGTCGCCTTTCAGAGGATGTATCATGAGCGGTCCAGAAAAACTCGGAAACCCCGCAAAACCCTCACCCCAAGTCGTGGGGACAGAGGGAGACCCAGGAGCTGACATACAGGCTTCCACCAGGATCCCGCAAGGCTACGGTAGGCCCATCACAAGGATTCCAGAAGGATGTCACAGGTATGTCGCTCGCAGGTCATTTGGACGTCACGGAGGAACTACCGCGGAACCCAGGATTTCCCTGGGAACCACCAAGAACGCTTCTCTGGCGGCATCCACGGGG